>CAZHYA010000331.1:0-3076 GCA_964536525.1 uncultured Bacteroidales bacterium
GAAGGTGCTGGATGATCCCATCCCGGCCGGAGGAGATATCATGCCTGCGGAATTCTCTTCCATGGCTGCCAGTTCAACTCTGTCGGGTACCGGCATGCTGAGTACCATGGTCTCCTGCTCCCGGAGGGCAAGATGAGCAGGCAGGATATTGGCCGTTTCAAGGCCGGCATCGTGCTTTTCAAGCTTTGCCAGCTCGTATGTCTGCCTTTCGGGCATGGCTGAAGGACTGAACATCAGCCAGGCCCCAAAGCTCAGCAGGAGCAGGATGGCCGCTGCTGCCGCATAGCGCATGCCTGCGGGGATGGTAAAGGCAGACCTCTTTTTCAGTGATTGCGGGAGTGGGTATTTAATGCCCGGATCGGGCTGAAGCTTTGTTTTGTGAAAGAGGGCCAGGAGTTTTGCAATTTCTGCATCCGGAATGTCAACCCCGGCATGGTCACCTTCAAGGCGGGCGATGGCGGCTTCGTCGGCCAGGCTGATGCCGGTGGTTTCCGACCTCCTGAGGGATGACTTGCCCCGGAACACCGTTCCGGTGTCGGGCTCGAGTGTCACGGCTTCAAAGTCATCGAAAGCTGACTTCAGGTCGGGGTTGGCCTCCAGGAAAACCATCAGCTCGTCTGCCAGCTCTTCCGGCAGGCGTCCTTCATGGTAGTCGATGAAGTAGGCTTCGTAGTTATTTCTGTTTATGGCCATTTATATCACGTGTTCAGGGCTCACGATGTAATTCCTGAGAAACACCCTTGCCCTGTATATATACACTTTTACCTGCGATTCGTTGAGCCCGGTGATCTCGCCGATCTCATGATACGAGTATCCTTCGTAATCCCTGAGCAGGACCACCGAGCGTTGGATGTCGTTCAGTTTTGCCAGGGCTTCATCCAGCACCTGCCTGAGGTCGGAAAAACCCTGTGGTTGCTCATCGCTGCTTTCCGGCAGCACCTCCATGCTGGCCGTATGCCTGGCTCTCCTGATATTATCGATCATGGTGTGGTAGGCCGTGGTGAAGAGGTACGACTTTGCCTTTGCGGGATCAAGTTTTCCGTGGTTCACCCAAAGCTTTTCAAAGGCATCCTGCACGATATCCTGTGCGCCATATTCATCTTTCAGGTTCTTCAGTATGAACCTGTACAGCCCATCGGCATGCCGGTCAACACATGTATTGTATTCCCCTGTAGTCATCGATCCATGAAACCCGATATCCTGATTTATTGATACGACGGATAAGGTAAGATAAAGTTACATTTATTTTGAATGTGGGATATCGGCTCCTGCCTGTCAGCCTCGTCAATCCAGCTTCAGTACCGCCAGGAATGCCTGTTGAGGTACTTCCACGTTTCCGACCTGGCGCATCCGCTTCTTGCCCTTTTTCTGTTTTTCGAGGAGTTTGCGCTTACGGGTGATGTCGCCGCCATAGCACTTGGCTGTGACGTCTTTCCTGACGGCCTTAACCGTTTCGCGGGCGATCACCTTAACGCCGATGGCAGCCTGGATCGCGATGTCGAACTGCTGCCTGGGGATGAGCTCCTTGAGCTTCACGCACATGCGCCTGCCGAAGTCGTAGGCATTGTCGCGGTGTATGAGCGTCGACAGGGCATCGACCGATTCCCCGTTGAGGAGGATGTCGAGCTTCACCAGGTTGGCCGGCTTATACCCCGACTGGTGGTAGTCGAAAGAGGCATATCCCTTGGAGATGCTTTTGAGTTTGTCGTAAAAGTCGAAGACGATCTCACCGAGCGGCAGCTCGAAGGTCACCTCCACACGGTCGCTGGTGAGGTATACCTGGTTCTTCAAGGTGCCGCGCTTGTCGATGCACAGCTTCATCACGGCGCCCACATATTCGCTCTTGGAGATGATCTGCGCGATGATATAAGGCTCTTCGATATGGTCGATGAATTTCTGGTCGGGGAGGCCCGAAGGGTTGTGTACCTCTATCGATTCACCCTTATGTGTCACCACCTTGTATGATACGTTGGGCACCGTGGTGATCACGTTCATGTCGAACTCCCTGTCGAGGCGTTCCTGGATGATCTCCATATGCAACAGTCCGAGGAACCCACAGCGGAAGCCGAAGCCCAGTGCTGCCGACGATTCCGGCTCAAAGGTCAGTGACGCGTCGTTCAGCTGCAATTTTTCGATCGATGCCCTGAGTTCCTCGTAGTCGTCTGCATCCACGGGATAGATCCCCGCGAACACCATGGGCTTCACCTCTTCGAACCCCTCAATGGCCTTGGGGCATGGCCGATGCACATGCGTGATCGTGTCGCCTACCTTTACCTCTTTCGAAGTCTTGATGCCCGAGATAATATATCCCACATCCCCTGCGGAGAGCTGTTGCTTTGCCTGTTGCTTCATCTTCAAAACCCCGACCTCGTCGGCATCGTATTCCTTCCTGGAGTTTACGAACTTCACAAAATCACCTTTTTTCAGTGTGCCGTTCATGATCCTGATATAGGCGATGATGCCCCGGAAGGAGTTGAACACCGAGTCGAAGATCAATGCTTCGAGGGGCAGGTCGGGGTCGCCCTTGGGGTGAGGGATCCTGCGGATGATCTCATCAACGATACGGTCGACACCGTAGCCTGTTTTGCCGCTGGCTTCGATGATGTCGTCACGATCGCAGCCGATCAGGTCGACGATCTGGTCCTTCACCTCTTCGGGCATGGCCGCTTCGAGATCCATCTTGTTCATCACGGGGATGATCTCAAGATCGTTCTCCAGGGCAAGGTAGAGGTTGGAGATGGTCTGGGCCTGTATGCCCTGGGTGGCATCCACCACCAGGAGGGCGCCTTCGCAGGCTGCCAGCGAGCGCGACACCTCATAGGAGAAGTCGACATGCCCGGGGGTGTCGATGAGGTTCAGGATATACTTCTGCCCATCCTGTTCGTAATCCATCTGGATGGCGTGGCTCTTGATGGTGATACCGCGTTCCCTTTCAAGTTCCATATCATCGAGCACCTGCTCGTGAAGCTCCCGGTCGGTGAGCGTCCCGGTGTACTCCAGCAGGCGGTCGGCCAGGGTGCTCTTGCCGTGGTCGATATGGGCAATGATACAGAAATTGCGGATGTTTACCATGGGT
>CAZHYA010000332.1:0-3072 GCA_964536525.1 uncultured Bacteroidales bacterium
GCTGGTGGAGGAGATCGGGAAGAGAACCGGAAATCAAAGCTCCATGGACCGGTAGGTCCGTCCGTTCCGTCCTATTTCACTTCCACGAACTTCGATGCCTCATTCCCGCAGATATCGCAGGGGTCGCTGTAATGCTCCGCATCCATGGTGTTGCCGCAGCGGGGGCATACCATATAGGATTTGGCCAGCACCACCGTAGGATCGTCGAGGCTGGCCAGGGCCTGTTTGAACAGCTCGTAGTGTTTCGCTTCTGCCTTAAGGGCCCAGGTGAAGCTTTCGGAAACATCGGGCATCTTGTCCTTGTCGCTGGCGGCCACAAAACGGGGATACTGATCCATCGCCTCAAAATGTTCAACCTCAATGGCGGTCTTCAGGTTCTCACGCAGATCATAGGGAGGAAATTCGGGGATGTAGTTGCCCAGGTTCTTCCCGTGTGCCAGCAGCATGGTGATCTGCCTATCGACATGCGCCTTTTCGGATACCGCAGCGGCATGGAAAAGGGCGGCGATCTCAGGCAGGCTGTCCTGCCTGGCCTCCACGGCATAGTGGTTGTATTTCGCATTGGCCAGCAGTTCCAGTTCGATGGAAGTTTTCAGATTGGCCAGGGTTTACGGATCTTCATTGCTGCCCAACAGGATGCAGGACAACAGTGCCAGGGCCACAAGGGCGATCGTTGTCAGGGTTCTGGTCATCACTTGTTGTTCATTTTTGGTTTATCCCATAAAGCTACAAAAAAAAACGCCATTTCAACCCATTGGGTAAATGGCGCTAATGTCTTATATAAACACATGGGTGCCCGGGCCCGGGCAGTTCGTCTGTCATTCGCCCTCGGCGGCAGCTTCCGCTGCGGCGATGTTACCGAGCTCCTTGTCGATATGGAACAGTCCGCCTTTGGCGCCTTCGGCCAGCTTGAACTTGTCGAGTATGCTGCGGGCCAGGCTCTCTTCTTCGATCTGCTCGGTTACGTACCACTGCAGGAAGTTGAGGGTGGTAAAATCCTTTTCATCCATGGCGATCTCCACCAGATTGTTGATCAGGCTGGTGACCAGCATCTCATGCTGCAGCACCTTTTCGAACACTTTGTGGAGCGATTCGAAGCCGGCCGTGGGCTCTTCGAGCGCAAGCAGGCGTGCATGGCCTCCCCGGTCGTTCACGTAAGAGAGGAATTTCAATGCATGCATCCTTTCTTCCGTGGCATGATCGAAGAGGAAAGCCGCTGCACCGGCATATCCGTTCACTTCACACCATGAGGCCATCGAAAGGTACAGCCTCGACGATTCTTCTTCAGCCCTGATCTGTTCAATAATGGCTTCTTCAAGTTTTTTACTCAGCATATCTATCGTATTTACAAATTAATAATCCCTAAATCACAAAATAAAGTTAAGATCAAGGTTCTAATTCTTATTCCTTGTTCCTCTGTTCTTTATTCCTCAGGTATCACCCCTTCGGGCCTCATCCATTAAAACTCATCACCCCTTTTTCCTAATCCCTTTTCCCTATTCCCTTTTCCTTCTTCCCTTTTCCATCTTCCTTATCCTACCGTCCTTTCAACGCCTCCGCGCCCGACACGATCTCCAGGATCTCGTTGGTGATGGCGGTCTGGCGGGCCTTGTTGTACGACAGCTTGAGCGCCTTGAGCAGTTCCTGGGCATTGTCGGTGGCCATATGCATGGCGGTCATCCTGGCGCCATGTTCAGAAGCGAAGGAGTCGAGCACGGCCTTGTAGAACTGGATCCTGAGGCTCTTGGGCACGAGCTCCCTGACGATGTCTTCCTTGTTGGGCTCAAAGATGTAATCCACCTGCAGGCTGCCATCACCTTCGGGAGGCAGGATGGGCAGGAACTGCTCGGTCTGCAACACCTGCACAGCGGCATTCTTGAACTGGTTGTAGATGATGTCGATACGGTCGTATTTCTTGCCTGCAAAATCCCGCATAAGCTCTTCGGCAATGTGCATGGCCTTTTCATATTCCAGGTGCTCAAAGAGTTCGAGGTTCTTACTGGCCACAGGATAGCGGTGCCGCGTAAAATATTCGGCTCCTTTCTTTCCGATGCAATACAGACTGAGGTTCCCTGCTTTGTGCTGTTCGTTGTAGGTGGTGCGGATCAGCTCTTCGGCCTTCTTGATCACATTGGTGTTGAAGGCGCCACAGAGCCCGCGGTTGGAGGTGACCACCACCAGGAGTACTTTCCCGATGTCGCGGGTTTCGGAATAAACGGCTTCTTCGGCCTGGTCGAGGCCTGCACTCATCCCCTGCAGGAATTCCTGCAGCTTCTGGGCGTAAGGACGTAATTGCAGGATGGCGGTCTGGGCTCTCCTCAGCTTGGAGGCAGCCACAAGTTTCATGGCGCTGGTGATCTGCTGCGTCGACTTAACAGATTCGATCCTTGTTCTTACTTCCTTGAGGTTGGGCATGATCGTTCGATTGTTTGCTCAGTTTATGCCGTATATCGGTCAGCGATATTTTTTGCGGCCACTTCGAGGATCTTCGTAATGTCGTCGTCGAGGATCCCTTTTTCCAGCTCCTTGAGTGTTTTTGGATGTTTCTCTTCCAGGAAATGGAGGTATTCAACTTCAAAGTCGTGGATGCGCTCCACGGGAACCTTTCTCACCAGGCCTTTAGAGCCACAGTAGATGATGGCGATCTGCTTGTCGACCGTCATCGGCGAGTACTGGTCCTGCTTGAGGATCTCCACATTGCGCTTACCTTTTTCGAGCACGGCCATGGTGGCTGCATCGAGGTCGGACCCGAACTTGGCAAATGCTTCCAGCTCACGGTATTGTGCCTGGTCGAGCTTCAGCGTGCCGGCCACCTTCTTCATGGCTTTCACCTGGGCGTTGCCCCCAACCCTGGATACGCTGATCCCCACGTTGATGGCCGGACGGATCCCTGCGTTGAAAAGGTTTGATTCGAGAAATATCTGCCCGTCGGTGATGGAGATCACATTGGTAGGGATATAGGCGGATACGTCGCCGGCCTGCGTTTCGATGATGGGCAGGGCCGTGAGCGAGCCGCCGCCCTTCACCTTGCCTTCGAGGCATTCGGGCAGGTCGTTCATTTTAGCGGCGATG
>CAZHYA010000333.1:0-3062 GCA_964536525.1 uncultured Bacteroidales bacterium
GTTCTCGGGATTAGTTCGACTAAGCCTTTTCATTTCGCTGCGCTCATAAAAAGGCAGTCTTACTAATTTAACCATTTATCCAACCCCATATCCAACCCGAAATTTTCGTTTCTTTGTGCCAAATCATGACCATATGGCAGGGAATGAAAAAAAGATCCTCGGGTTTCCGGGCACCTTCTGGACGGCCAACGTGATGGAGCTCTTCGAGCGCTGGGCCTGGTACGGGATGTTCATCCTGCTGGCGCTGTATTTTACGGGTTCAAAAGACAGCGGTGCGCTGGGCTTCACCCAGGCGCAGAAGGGCCTGCTCATGGGGACGGTGGTGGGCATCCTCTACGTGTTGCCGACCATCACGGGTGCCATCGCCGACAAGTTCGGCTACAAGCGGATCCTGGTCATCGCCTACCTCATCCTGGGCACGGGCTACCTGCTGATGGGCAGCGTAACCGGCTATGCCTCCATGTTCCTGGCTTTCCTGTACCTTGCCGTGGGGGCGGGGCTCTTCAAGCCGGTGATCTCGGCCACCATCACCAGGACCACCACGGAAAAGACGGCCTCCATAGGGTTCGGGATTTTTTACATGATCGTGAACATCGGGGCCTTCGTGGGGCCGGTGGTGGCCTCCAAGCTCAGGGAGATCGACTGGCAGTATGCCTTCTGGATGTCGTCGGCGGCCATCATGCTCAACCTGCTGCTGGTGCTGATCTTTTACAGGGAGCCGCCGCGTGAGAAGGTGAAAACGCCCCTGGCACAAACCCTGAGGGATATCCTGAAAAACCTGGGCACAGCGCTCACCGACCATAAGCTGGTGATCTTCCTGCTGATCATCGTAGGTTTCTGGACCATGTACAACCAGCTTTTCTTCACCCTGCCGGTATTCATCGAACAATGGGTCGACACCGGCGGCATCTACCGCTGGCTGCAAGGCTTCTGGCCCTGGATGGCAGGGTTTGTAGGCACCGGGCAGGGGACCATCAACCCGGAGATGATCGTCAACGTGGATGCGCTCTACATCGTGATCTTCCAGGTGCTGGTATCCTCGCTCATCGTAAAGTTCAAGCCGGTGAACACCATCATCACCGGATTCTTCATCAGCTCCATCGGCATCGCCCTGTGGTTCGTGACACAGAACGGCTTCTACCTCTTCCTGTCCATCCTCATCTTCGCCACCGGCGAGATGGCCAGCTCGCCACGCATCCTTGAATATATCGGTAAGATCGCCCCAAAAGACAAGGTAGCCATGTACATGGGCACCTATTACCTCCCCCTTGCGGGAGGCAATTTCCTGGCCGGCATCCTTTCGGGGGATGTATACACCCGCATGAGCGACAAATACTACCTCCTGTCGCTGGAAATAGAGAAGCGGGGGTTGGATATCCCCGCGTTGTCCGACACCTTCTCCCGCGACGATTATTTCGGCAGGGCCTGCGAGCTGACGGGCATGGCCCCGCAGGAACTCACAAACTTTCTCTGGGCTCATTACGACCCTTCAGGCATCTGGATGCTGTTTTCCGGGATCGGGCTGGGCACGGTCGTGCTGCTGTTCCTGTATGACAGGCTGTTGTTGAAAACAAAGTAGCCTTCGATGATCATGGCCTGAACCTCGACCCCGGGGGGATCTTCCAGTAGGCAGGGCCATCATCGTCGCCGTCATCTTCCTCCTCGTATTCCCATGAATATTTTTTCCGTTGCGGCCCCTGCTTCCTGAAGTAGATGGCAAAGATCACCCCTGCCAGCATGCCCATCAGGTGCCCCTCCCACGAGATGTTCCTGTCGGGGAAGAGCTCCGGGAAGATGCCCCAGATGAAGCCGCCATACAAAAAAGCAACAAACATGGAGATGGCCATCAGCCTGGGCTCCCTGCGGATAAGCCCGCTGACGAACAGGAATGATGCCAGCCCGTATACCAGCCCGCTGGCACCGATATGATAGGCCTCCCTGGCCATGCCCCACACCCAGATGTTTCCAAAGATGTAGATCAGGAGGAACACACGCAGGGCAATGCTACGGTAGAAATAAAAAAGGCTCCCGCCAAGCACGAAAAGGGGAACCGAGTTGGCAAAGAGATGGTTGAAGTCGGCATGGATGAGCGGCGCCGTGATGATGCCCAGGGCGCCGGAATAACTGCGTGGCCAAAGCCCGTAGGAAACAAAACTGACGTTGAAAAGATATTCAACAAGGGCAATCACCCATATGAGCACGAGAAAAAGCATGGGGAAATACAAACTGGACAATAATTTCTTTTTCTCGCTCACCATAATAATTCTTTAAACATTGTGTTTCAAATATTGTTCCATTATCAATATCCGACAAAATAGCATGTTAAGGATAAATTTACAATAGATTAACAGTAATTGTGCCGGACAGGGGAAATTAATCGACGATATTTGCACGGCTGAAAAATATGAGGAACATCCGTAGATGAAACTTATTTTCATCATAATCTGCTTTGTGGCAGTGCTGAATCCTTTTCGCGGGGCGGCATCGGAAGATGAGGCCGACAAGAACAAAAGGACCATCAGCGGGCATGTGAAGGATGCCGGAACAGGTGAAGACCTGATCGGCGCAACCATCTTTATTGAGGAACTCCTCACGGGCACCGTCACCAATACCTATGGATTCTATTCGCTTCGCCTCGACAAGGGCACCTACAATTTGCGGTATTCGTACATAGGTTACGGATCGGTCAGCAGGAAGATAGAACTTCTGGAGGACGTGACCATGGATATCGAGCTTGAACTCAGGGGGGAGCAACTCAGGGAAGTTGAGGTTACGGCAGTAGCTCCCGACCGCAACGTAAAAGATGCAGAGATGAGCGTGGTAAAGCTCGACTCCAAGACCATCAGCCAGATCCCATCGCTGATGGGTGAGGTGGATATCATCAAGGCCCTGCTCTTGCTGCCGGGTGTGCAATCGGCTTCGGAAGGATCGTCGGGCTTTGTCGTGAGGGGCGGCTCACCCGACCAGAACCTCGTCCTGCTGGATGAAGCCACGGTATACAATGCCGGCCACCTGCTCGGGTTTTTCTCCGTATTCAACAACGACGCCATCAAGGATGTGAA
>CAZHYA010000334.1:0-3060 GCA_964536525.1 uncultured Bacteroidales bacterium
TGTTCTTGTCGGCATTGGCCTGGTCCATCTGCAGCACGGCGCCAATGTTCTTGCCGATGTCGATGTCGGCAATATCGATCGACAGGATCTCGAAAGCGGTACCTGAGTCGAGGCCCTTTTCCAGCACCACGCGCGAAATGGAATCGGGATTTTCAAGCACGCTCTTATGAGAGTCGGCGGAGCCGATGGATGAAACGACACCTTCGCCAACCCTGGCAAGCACGGTTTCTTCACCTGCACCCCCCACAAGCTGTTTAATGTTGGCCCTCACGGTAACGCGGGCCTTGGCGATGAGCTGAATGCCATCCTTGGCAACAGCCGTTACGGGCGGTGTGTCGATAACTTTCGGGTTGACGGACATCTGCACGGCTTCTAGCACATCCCTGCCCGCCAGGTCGATGGCGGTGGCAACCTGGAAATCGAGGTTCATATTGGCCTTGTCGGCCGATATGAGGGCGTTGACGACCGACTTAACATGCCCGCCGGCAAGATAGTGGGCCTCCAGGGCATCCCTGTTAAGCTTGAGGCCTGCCTTGGTGGCTGCGATAAGGTTATTGACAATGATGGGCGGCGGGACCTTCCTCCAGCGCATAAACACCAGCTGGAGCAATGATATCCTGACACCGGAAACCAGCGCCTTGAACCATAATCCAACCGGGATAAAATAAAAGATCAACCAGAGGGCAAAAAGTGCTCCAAAACCGATTGCAATGATAATCCATACTTGTGGGTCCATGTGTTGTATTATTTTGGTTTAACAAAAATTTTATGATCTTCGATCTTTTCGATCACGATATCAATACCCTGATCGATAAATTCTCCCATGCTCCTGACCTCGTAGTACTCTTTGTTGAATACTGCTTTCCCTCCGGGAACCAAACGCGAAATGCTTTTTCCCGAATCACCGGGTTTCAGGTTAATTTCGTCAATGATGTTGACCCTGCTGCCGATCTCCGACTTCAGCATGATCCTGCGCCAGGTTCGCGAACGCAGGGATAAAGCCAGTAAAACCACTGTGCCTGCAAAAGTTCCGCCCAATACCCAGTGTCCGGTGGTGGCACCATAATAATCGTATGCCTGCCATACTCCTACACCCAGGAGCACAAAGCCAATGATACCAGCAACGCCGGTTCCCGGGATCACCAGTATCTCGAGAAGGAGAAAGGCAAGCCCGATAAGTATGAGGGTAACAATTACCAACCAGAACATCTTGAGCGTATTAAATTAAACATTTACTGAATTTCAACAGTCAGATCCCTGCGGCCCATCTCCTCATGAATGGGTTTTAATTCTTCGAAAGTTCCGACCTTAACCCCGCATTTTCCTTTGAAATGGGCGATGAGCGCACATTGCTCGGCCTGAGGCAGATCATGATCGCAAAGTTCGATCAGCGAATCGATCACATGCTGGAAAGTGTTGTGATCGTCATTGAACAGCACCAGCGACCGGTTCTCCTTGAGCAGTTCATCAGTATCTCCAGTGGTGGATGTTTTTTCTTTAACCATGTCAGGAAAATTTGACAGCTTAAAGGTAATAAAATTCAAGGGATAAAAAAAAATAAGGCAAAAACAAAAATAACCCCCTGCTATTTGCGGGAGACATATGGCCGGCTGATGGCTTGCGAAAGCAGGTTTTTATACTTTTGCATAAAAATTGAAATTGGATGAACGATGATCATCAGGCATTCGTGGATGGCTTAAAAAGGAGGCTTAAAATGGAGCTCCCGGGCCTTGCTTCACAATTGAAGATGGTGCCGGCGGCAAGGAAAAGGGATCTAACGGAAAGCCTGCATCAGTCAGGCGGGAAGAAAGCTGCCGTGCTCATATGCCTGTTTCCCGCCCACGATGGTGAGATTTGCTTTGTGTTGATAAAGAGGAACGAATACGACGGGGTGCACAGTGGCCAGATATCATTTCCAGGCGGAAGTCATGAAGAAGGAGATGAAAACCTCGTGGCAACGGCGCTGAGGGAAGCCAACGAAGAAACGGGCATTGACAAAAACAAGGTTCAGGTGCTCGGTTCATTGACCTCCGTATACATCCCCCCAAGCAATTTTTTTGTCGAGCCTGTGGTTGGGTGGACCAATGCCGTTCCTGACTTTGTGCCGGACAAGACTGAGGTTTCAGAGATCCTTATCGTGCCCCTGGGCATCATCACACAACCCGCCTACAGGAGTGAAAAGGTCATCCCTCACAGGGAATTTAGGGGGATGAATGTGCCATGTTTCACCATAGGCGGTCATATCGTATGGGGAGCCACTGCGATGATCCTGAGTGAAATGAGCGACCTTGTCGGGGATCTGTCGCGGTGATTAATCCAGGATGATCTCATGCGTGATGGTTGCCGCCTTCGAAAACATGGCGCTCACACCGCAATACCGGTCCTGGGAAAGATTTACGGCCTTTTCAAGTTTCTCGAGCGGCAGGTCCTTACCCTTGAAAACATATCTGATATGTACCTTGTGGTAATATTTTGGATGTTCCTCCGTAAGTTCGCCTTCCACTTCCACATCGAAACCATCTGGTTCCACCCTCATCTTCTTCAGGATGGAGATCACATCCATTCCAGTGCAGCCGGCCAGCGAGACCAGGCTGAGTGCCTTGGGCCTCGGGCCGAGACCCTGACCGCCTACAGCCTCATCGGCATCGATGGTTATCTTAAAATTATTCACATTGGCCTCAAAAGCCATGTTTTCTTTCCACTTTGTGTTGATCTTATGTTTCATGATCGCAAATTTGTATTACTAACAATCTGCAAAGTTAAATGTTTAAGCCGATCTGTTGGTGGCATTGGAATTTTGTAGCGCAGGTTGGCCGGGTATTAAATTTTTATTAATTTTACCGTTTGTAAATAACTGTCAAAATCGATATCACATGAAGTTACGGATAAGCATTCCCATCATTTTCACTGCATTGATCCTGGGCTTGTTCCTGTTCACTTCATCTTCATGCTCGCAAAGGACTTATTCTTCGCACACCAAGGTAGGTTATAACCGTTCAGCCCGGATCAAGGCATACAAAAAGCCCGATAGCCGGCAATCCTTTACCCATTCCACGCCGC
>CAZHYA010000335.1:0-3060 GCA_964536525.1 uncultured Bacteroidales bacterium
TCGGGGTAGGCATCGGACTATAAAGCGTGATTATTGATTAATGCTTAGTTAAGAGTTATTTTTCGGGGATCCTTTTGAGGCTCTCGAGCGTCATCTCCCAGAATTTCGTAACCGTTTCGATGTTGATCCGTTCGTCGGGGCTGTGGGCGCCCTTGATGGTGGGGCCGTAAGATACCATGTCCATGCCGGGGTATTTGTCGCCGATGAGGCCGCATTCGAGACCGGCGTGGATGGCCAGCACCTCGGGTTTGGTGCTGAAAAGGTCTTCATATACCTGTGCGGTGATGTCGACGATCTCCGACTTCGGGTTTGGCGTCCAGCCCGGGTAGCCGTCGGTATGGCGCACCCTGGCGCCTGCCAGCCTGAAGGTGGCCGCCACCATGGAGGCAACATCGTCCTGTGCCGATTCGACGGATGAGCGCTGGCTGGTGGTGATCTCGATGATGCCGTCTTTGAACTTCACCGAGGCCAGGTTGGTGGAGGTCTCCACGAAGTTTTCGATCTCCCGCGACCAGGCGATCACCCCGTGCGGACAGGCATACACGGCGTTGAGGAGCCTGTGCTGCGAGTCGATGTCGACGATATGTTCCGGTGTGCCGGTCTTTTCGCATGTGATGCTGAGCCCGGGCTCGGTCACCTTGTATTCGTTGCGCAGGATCTTATGGTAGTCTTTCACATAGGCTTCGAAGGCGGCACTTTCCCCTTCGGGGACTACCGCCACGGCAAAGCCTTCGCGGGCGATGGCGTTGCGCAGGTTGCCGGCGTTGAAGTCGGAGAGCAGCAAGCCATGCCTGTTTGCGGCATTCCACAGCAGGCGGTTGAGGATCTTGTTGGCGTTGCCGTAGCCTTTCTGTATGTCGTCGCCGGAGTGTCCGCCACGCAGGCCGGTCACCGACACCCTGTAGGCCTGGTAACCCTCCGGGACGGCTTCTTCCTTATAGCTGAGTTCGGCCACCGTGTCTTTGCCGCCGGCGCAGCCGATGAAGATCTGCCCGTCGTCTTCCGAGTCGAGGTTGAGCAGGATGCGGCCCTGCAGCAGCTTCGGGTCCAGCCCGAAGGCGCCGGTGAGGCCGGTCTCTTCGTCGATGGTGAAGAGGCATTCGATGGGCCCGTGGGGGATGTCTTTGGTTTCGAGGATGGCCAGCTGGGCAGCGATGCCGATGCCGTCGTCGGCGCCCAGCGTGGTGCCCCTGGCGGTCACCCATCCGTTGTCGATATAGGCATCGATGGGGTCACGGTCGAAATCATGTTCCGTATCGGCATTCTTCTCGCAAACCATGTCGATATGGCTCTGCAGCACCACCGGCCGCAGGTTTTCCATCCCCGCTGTGGCAGGCTTGCGGATCAGCACGTTGCCCACCCCGTCGCGGAAGGTGTCGAGGCCATGCTGCCTGCCGAAGTCGAGCAGGTAGGCGGCTATCTTTTCTTCTTTCTTGCTGGGCCTGGGGATCTTCAGGATCTCGCCAAAATAATGCCACAGCCTCTCCGGCTTGAGGGAATAGATCTCTTCGTTCATGATGTTATAAGGTTTTTGCAAATATACCAATATTGGGTGAGATGGGCACCGCCCATCACCCCCACCAGCTTTTCTTGCTGAGTTCCTCCTTCAGCACTTTTTGGGCTTCCCGGTAGCCTTTTTCGATCAGGTCGGCGGTCTGATGCACGTCCACGCGGTTGAAATCCGAGAGGTCGGGCGCGATCATGATGTCGGCATGGCCCGACTGCACTTTGGCGGAGTGCATCAGGGCATAGTGGAAGCTGTTGAGCATCACGTGGATGATGTTTTCAGGCTTTTTGTATGTGAACCTGGCGTTGAGGTCGACGGCGATGATGAAGCCGGCGCCCATCTCGTGCAGGGTGGCGATGGGCAGGTTCTCGACGATGCCGCCGTCGACCAGCAGCATGCCCTCCTTCTTCACGGGCCTGAAGATGCCGGGGATGCAGGTGCTGGCCATCACGGCCTCGGCCACGCTGCCCTTGTTCAGCACCACCTTGCTGCCGTCGAGGATGTTGGTGGCGACGAAGGCCGCCGGGATGCGGGCCTGCTCGAAGGTCACGTCGCCGATGAGCTCGTCGAGGATATTTTTGATCTTCTTGTTCGAGAAGAGCCCGAACCTCGATATCGAGATCTTGCCGATGTCTCTCCAGCTGAGGTCGAGGGCAAACTCCCTGATCTTGTCGAGGTCGACGCCAAAGATGTACATGCTGGCCACCAGGGCGCCGATGCTGGTGCCGGTGATCCATCCCACCTCTATCTCATGTTCTTCCAGGGCCTTGAGCACGCCCACGTGTGAGGCGCCCAGCACGGCGCCGCCGCCGAGCGCCAGACCCACCTTTTTGCCTTTCCTGAGTTTTCCCATATGCTTTATCGTGAATGCTGATTGTTGATTGGAGGATAAAGATAGGGAAAATTGAGTGATGAGTGAAGAACTAAACCACCTCACCCCCTGGGAGACTGTCTCAAAAGTCTTCGGGAAACTTTGTGTTGAACTTTGTGGGCTTTGTGGTTATTTTAATTCATTGAACCACAAAGGGGCACAAAGGATCCTCAACGGTGCCCAAAGTAATTCTGAAAGTTTATTTAGAATATTTTGATTATTGCGGCAGCCTCAATAGGGGGATGGGGTAATGGGGGTGAGGTGCATCAATGCACCGCCCCACGCCCGACACCCGACGTCCCGGGAACCAGGAATCGGGACCGGATACCAGATGAATGATAATAGATTAATGATAAGTGATTAGTGATGAATGGATTGCTGGATCATGGGCGCTGGATGCTGGATCCTCGATCCCGGGAACCGGGAATCGGGACCGGATGCCTGATGCCTGGTGCCCGACGCCTGACGCCCAACGCCCGATGCCTGGTGCCTGACGCCTGATCTAAACCTTTATATGCTTCAGCTTGCTGATCGTCTCCAGCGGGTTGTCGGAGGCGAACACGGTGTGGCCGGCCACGAGCACATCGGCGCCGCTGCGGATGAGGTCGACGGCATTGCTGAGGGTCACGCCGCCATCCACCTCGATGAGTGTCTGCAGCCCGTCCCGGTCGATCATGTCGCG
>CAZHYA010000336.1:0-3048 GCA_964536525.1 uncultured Bacteroidales bacterium
CCTCCCTCGACAGAGCCCAGGAAGCCGGCCTCGACGATGTGGGCATAGGCGCGCTCTTTGGCCGCTACGACTGGAAATTCGAGGTGATGGTGCTGGTCAGGCACACCAACCATCTCGAAGCCTGCTACAACGTGGGGCCGCACACCATCTCCTTCCCGCGCCTGCAGGATGCTTCCTCCTACGATATCGATAACAGGTATGCCGTGAGCGACGAGGCCTTTGTGAGGCTGGTGGCCATTCTGCGGCTGGCGGTGCCCTACACGGGCATGATCCTCACCGCCCGCGAGCCGGAACATATCAGGAAGGAAGTGCTGCAGTTCGGCTGCTCGCAGATCGATGCCGGCACCCGGCTGGAGATCGGGGCCTATGCCGAGCATGGCGACGCAGCGCAAAACCTGGAGAAGGAACAGTTCCTCATCCACGACACCCGCAGCCTGTCGCAGGTGATCGACGAGCTGCTCGACAACGGCTACCTCCCCTCCTTCTGCACGGCCTGCTACCGCCTGGGACGCACGGGCGAACATTTCATGGAATTCTCGGTGCCGGGGTTCATCAAGCGCTTCTGCACGCCCAATGCCATCATGACCCTGGCCGAATACCTCGAGGATTATGCAAGCCCGGCACAGGCTGAAAAGGGCTGGAAGGTCATACAGCATCATATCGATAACGGACTGGAAGAAAAGATCAGGAATGAATTGCTCAATCGGCTCGACCGCATCAGGCAGGGCGAGCGCGACCTCTATTTTTAAAGGACATTACTTTGATGAAGGCCATCGACAACATATTCAGCAAGAATGAACTCAGCAAGGATGACCTGGTGTACCTGCTGGAAACCAGGGACCCGGACGAGCGTGCTGCGATCTATTCACTTGCCCGGGCCACCATGCTGCAGCATTGCGGCAATGATGTCGGGCGGAGGGGCCTCATCGAGCTTTCAAATGTATGCGGCAAGAATTGCCTTTATTGCGGCATCAGGGCCGGCAACCGGGAGGTTGAACGCTACACCCTCGACGACACCCACGTGGTGGCGGCTGCGCGCCATGCCCTGGAACAGGGCTTCGGCTCGGTGGTGATCCAGAGCGGGGAGCGGCACGACAGGGCATTCACCGCACACATCACCGATCTGGTCGGGCAGGTCAAGAAGCTGGGACAGGGTGCACTGGGCATCACGCTGAGTTGTGGCGAGCAGACGGAAGCGGTATACCGCGAATGGCTTGATGCCGGTGCCCACCGCTACCTGTTGCGCATTGAGGCCAGCGACAGGAAACTGTATGAGAAGCTTCACCCGGCCGACAGCAACCACAGCTACGACAGGCGTGTGGAGGCCCTCATGACCCTGCAACGGCTGGGTTATCAGACCGGCACGGGGGTGATGATCGGCTTGCCATGGCAGACCACGGCCGACCTTGCCGGCGACCTCATCTTCATGAAGGGCCTCGACATCGACATGGTGGGCATGGGGCCGTACATCCCCCACCACGCCACCCCGCTGTCGCAGCTGTCGGCAGCCATCCCGTCGCCGGACGAACGCCTCGAGCTCAGCCTCAGGATGATCGCCCTGCTGCGGATCATGATGAAAGACATCAATATCGCCGCCTCCACAGCCCTGCACACCCTCGACCCGCTGGGAAGGGTAAAGGCCGTCGCCGCCGGAGCCAACGTGTTCATGCCCAACATCACCCCGCTGGGAGAAGCATGCAAATACGGGCTCTACGAAGGGAAACCGCTCTTCGACGACATGGCGGTATCGGCCCTGGCAGATTTTGAAAAGAACATCAACAAGCTGGGATTAAACGTTGCTTACCATGAATGGAGCGACTCCAGGCATTACGGGGAACGGATGCACACAGCAAAAAACACGGAATCATGAAAAAAGGAAGGGAGAACAAACCGCATATCGGCATCTTCGGCAGGAGGAACAACGGCAAGAGTTCCTTCATCAATGCCATCGCCGGACAGGATATCGCCATCGTGTCGGACACTGCCGGCACTACCACCGACCCGGTGAAGAAGTCGGTGGAGATCTTCGGCATCGGCCCCGCCATCCTCATCGACACCGCCGGCATCGACGATGAGGGGACGCTGGGCGAGCTTCGCGTGAAGAAGAGCCTGCAGGTGATCAGGTCGATCGACCTGGCCATCGTGATCATCACAGCCAACACCATCGGAAGCTATGAGCACGAGCTGGTGCAGGAGTTCAAACGCTTCGACGTACCCTGCCTCTTCGTGCACAACAAGTCGGACCTGGAACCCCTGTCAGCGCTAACCACCAGCAGGATCTCGGATGATTACGGGGCTCCGGTGGTGGAGTTCAGCAGCCTCGACCCTTCGAACCAGGAAAAGCTGCTGGAAACCATTGTACAGAAAATGCCTCCTTCGGCATATACAGGCAAGTCGTTGCTTGACGGTCTGGTGGAGCCCGGCGACATTGTCATGCTCATCACCCCCATCGACCTGGAAGCCCCGGAGGGGAGGATGATCCTGCCCCAGGTGCAGGTGATCAGGGATGTGCTCGACAACGGCTGCATCAACATCGTGCTGAAGGAGACCGAGGTGGAATCCTTCCTTAAGCGTACCGGCATCAGGCCCAGGCTGGCCATCACCGACAGCCAGGTCTTCAACAAGATGAGCCGCATTGTCCCGGAGGATATTCCGCTCACCGGCTTCAGCGTGCTGCTGGCCAGCCGGAAGGGCGACTTCGAGGCTTACCTGCAGGGGACGCCGGAGATCGGCAGGCTGCAGGACGGCGACCGGGTGCTGATCCTCGAATCCTGCACACACCAGGTGAACTGCGACGACATCGGGCGTTACAAGATCCCGGGATGGCTGGAGCGCCACACCGGCAAGAAGCTTGAATTCGACATCGTGGCCGGCCTCGACGGGTTTCCGCGCGCGGCAAAGGATTATGCCCTGGTGGTGCAGTGCGGCGGCTGCATGATCACCAGGAAACAGCTGCAAAGCCGTTTGCGGGAGTTCGTGGAAGCCGGGGTGCCTGTAACCAATTACGGCATGACCATCGCCTATACCAACGGGATGTACGAGCGGGCC
>CAZHYA010000337.1:0-3043 GCA_964536525.1 uncultured Bacteroidales bacterium
CACTTTCAAAGCATTAATCAGCACAGTCCTATGCCCAAAAAAAACATCGTCAGCATTTTTTCCGGCCGTGAGTCGCAATACCTGGCAAAAAAAATTGCTGCTGAATACGGCAGTGAACTTGGAAAAACGATCGTTACGGAATTTTCTGACGGGGAATTTCAGCCTTCATTCGAGGAAAACATCAGGGGCAGGGATGTGTTCATCGTACAGTCGACCTTTGCGCCCAGCGACAACCTTTTCGAGCTGCTGATGATGGTGGAGTCGGCCCGCCGGGCTTCGGCGTGCAACATCGTGGCCGTGATCCCCTATTTCGGCTTCGCCCGGCAGGACCGTAAGGACAAGCCGAGGGTCTCCATCGCCGCCAAGCTGGTGGCCAACCTGCTGGCCGTGGCCGGCGTCACCAGGGTCATCACCATCGACCTGCATGCCGACCAGATACAGGGCTTCTTCGATGTGCCGGTCGACCACCTGTACGCCTCGTCGATCTTCATCCCCTACCTCAAAAAACTCAAGCTGCCGAACCTGACCATGGCCTCGCCCGACACGGGCGGCACACGCAGGGCGGCCACCTACGCCAAGATCATGAACACCGACTTTGTGATCTGTTACAAGCAGCGTTCAAAGCCCAACGAAGTGGCCAGGATGGCCCTCGTGGGGGATGTGAAAGGCAGGGACATCGTACTCGTCGACGACATCATCGACACGGCAGGCAGCATGGCCAAGGCCGCCGAACTGATGATGGCAAACGGGGCCAACAGCGTACGTGCCATCTGCACGCACCCCGTATTCTCGGGGCAGGCTTACGAAAGAATCGAGAATTCACCCTTTGTTGAAGTGGTGGTTACAGACACCATCCCCCTGAAGCAGACATCGGAAAAGGTTACCGTGCTCTCTACGGCAAAACTTTTCGCCGACGTTATCGTAAGGGTGGAAAGCAACAAATCCATCAGTTCTTTGTTTAAATTCAAATAACAATCATCATCAACTAAACTTTTATTATGAAAACAGTATCATTGAGCGGTTCTCCTCGCGAGAACGTAGGGAAAAAAGATGCTAAAGGCCTCCGCAAAAAGGGGCTTGTCCCTTGTGTCGCCTATGGCGGCACTGAACAGTTGCATTTCTTCCTTGACGAAAGGGATTTTACGAAGCTCCTCTTCACCCCCGAAACCTACATTGTGAAACTTAAGGTAGGCGACAAGGAGATACAGACACTCCTCCAGGATGTGCAGTACCATCCGGTAACGGATAAGATCCTGCATGCCGACTTTCTGCAGTTCGACGACAGCAAACCGGTAAAGACCGCCATACCTGTGAAGACCACAGGGGCATCCATCGGTGTGCTCAAGGGCGGGTCGATGAAGCTGGTCATGCGCAAGCTGGTGGTTAAGGCACTGGCCAAGAATATCCCCGACTATATTGAAGTCGACATCTCAAAGATCGACATCGGCAGCGCCATCAGGGTGAAAGACCTTAAGGTTGAAGGGATTGAATTCATGGACCGTCCGAACAACGTGGTGGTCACCGTGAAGGTTACCCGCGTGAAGGTGGATATTGAAGAAGAAGAAGGCGAAGAAGGTGAAGGCACAGCCGAAGGCGGTGAAGGCGCAGCCGAAGGCGGCGAAAAACCGGCCGAAGGCGGCGATGCACCGGCCGAATAACCGTAAACCATCAACAAACATATACAGGATGCATGCCATGGCATGCATCCTTTTTGTTTTACTGCTTACCTTTGCATCATGAAATATCTCATCTGCGGCCTGGGGAACATCGGCGACGAATATGCCAACACCCGGCATAACATCGGTTTCATCGTGGCCGACGCCATGGCCCAGGAAGCCGAAGCAGCCTTCAAATCGGAAAGGTATGCCGCCGTGACCCGCATCCGCTACCGCGGCAAGACCCTCGTCATCATCAAGCCCTCCACCTATATGAACCTCAGCGGCAAGGCGGTCAGGTACTGGATGGAGACCGAAAAGATCCCGGCCGGGAATATCCTTGTCATCACCGACGACATCGCCCTGCCCACCGGCACCCTGCGCATGCGCAAGAAAGGGGGCGACGGAGGCCATAACGGGCTCGAAAGCATCATCACCACCCTGGGCACGGAAGAATTCGCCCGACTCAGGATCGGCATCGGCAACGACTTTGCCAGGGGCTACCAGTCGGACTATGTGCTCGGAAAATGGACCCGCGACGAGGAAGAGGTCATGATCCCCAGAATAAAAATGGCGGTGGAAATGGTGAAAAGCTTCGTGGTCAGGGGCATCGACCAAACGATGACGGATTACAATGAATAGGGATCAGGATTTGCGACTCACTGTCGTATTCTCTTTGCGATAACCCCTGCAATTTCGGGAACGGCGATCCTCTCCTGCGCCATGCTGTCGCGTTCGCGGATGGTCACGGTGTTGTCGTCGAGCGTCTGGTGGTCGACCGTGATGCAGTAAGGGGTGCCGATGGCATCCTGGCGGCGGTAGCGTCGGCCGATGGCATCTTTCTCGTCGTACTGGCACATATGGTCCATCTTGAGGCTGTCCATGATCTCGCGGGCCTTTTCAGGCATACCGTCTTTCTTCACCAGGGGCAGGATGGCCGCCTTGAGGGGTGCCAGCACAGGGTGGATCTTCATCACCACCCGCTCAGAGCCGTCGTCGAGCGTTTCCTCCGTGTAGGCATTGCTCAGCACGGCCAGGAAGGTGCGGTCGAGTCCAATGGAGGTCTCCACCACATAGGGGACATAGCTCTCGTTGAGCTCCGGGTCGAAATACTGCATCTTCTTGCCCGAAAGTTCCTGGTGGGCCTTAAGGTCGAAGTCGGTGCGCGAATGGATGCCCTCCAGCTCCTTGAAGCCGATCGGGAACTCGTATTCGATGTCGAAGGCCGCATTGGCGTAATGGGCCAGCTTGGCGTGTTCATGGAAAGCGACATGAGGCAAGATCTTTTCGGGCATCTGCAGCGACTCTCATTCAGATACTTCGACCAGACCAAGACCGGTCACCTGATGTCCCGCTTGATGTCCGATCTCTTCGATATTGTTGAATTG
>CAZHYA010000338.1:0-543 GCA_964536525.1 uncultured Bacteroidales bacterium
GGGGCTACAGGCAACTTCAACGCACATTATGCCGCATACCCGAACGTTGACTGGCTGGCCTTTGCCGACGATTTCGTGAACAACACCCTGGGGCTTAAGCGCCTGAAGACAACCACCCAGATAGAACATTACGACAATCTTGCCGCCTTTTTCGACAACCTGAAGCGTATCAACACCATCCTCATCGACATGAACCGCGACATGTGGACCTACATCTCGATGGATTATTTCAAACAGAAGATCAGCAAGGGAGAGGTAGGCTCCTCGGCCATGCCGCATAAGGTGAACCCCATCGATTTCGAGAATTCGGAAGGCAACCTGGGCATCGCCAATGCCATGTTTGCACACCTGTCGGCCGACCTCCCGGTATCGAGGCTTCAGCGCGACCTCACCGACTCCACCGTGTCGAGAAATATCGGCGTGCCCATTGCCCATACGATGATCGCGCTCAAGTCGCTCATCAAGGGGCTCGGCAAGCTGGAAGTGAACCAGGCCAGGATCAGCGACGACCTTGAGAACAACTGGGCCGTAGTGGAAGAAGCC
>CAZHYA010000338.1:591-3040 GCA_964536525.1 uncultured Bacteroidales bacterium
ATGAGAAGATCGACAAAGCAGCCCTGCACGGCTTCATCGACAGGCTGAAAATAGGCAAAGAAATAAAAGATGAACTGAAAGCCATCAGCCCGCATAATTACCTGGGGAAAGATGTATTATAGGCGTTGGGCGATAGGCGTTAGGCGATAGGCGGTAGGCGATAGGCGTTAGGCAATGGGCTGTGGGATACAGGCAACGCTTACCTGGCACCGGATGAGGCCTCAGGGTTTAGGAACAAACTAAGGATAAAGGATATTTTTAACATAACAATATAACCTTAACTGATGAAGAAGTACGGGAGAGTACTGAGCTATATCAAACCTTATTGGGGTTATGCGGCCCTCAATATTTTCTTCAACCTGCTTACCATAGTCTTCTCCCTGTTCACCTTTGCCCTGCTGGCACCATTCCTGAGCCTGCTGTTCGGAAAGACGGAACTGGTGGTGGATAAGCCTGAGCTTTCATTCAGCTCAGAAGCCCTTATCGATTACATGAATTACCTCCTCAGCGAAATTATTGAGTCGCAGGGGCCAATGAAGGCCCTGCTGACCATCTGCCTTGTCTTACTGGGCACATTCTTCCTCAGGAATATGGCAAGGTTCATGTCGATGTTTTACATGGCCAACGTGAGGATCGGTTCAGTGAAGGATATCAGGAACGAAGTATTCAAAAAGATCCTGATCCTGCCGCTTGCCTTCTACCACACCAGGAAGAAGGGAGATATCATGGCACGGGTCACCACGGATGTTCAGGAGGTTGAATACTCCATCATGAATTACCTGGAGATGATCATCCGCGATCCCATCACCATCATCGCCTATTTTACTTTCCTGCTGAGCATGAGCCCCAGGCTGACCCTTTTCGTCATCATCGTGCTGCCTGTTACGGGCTACCTCATCGGCAGGATAGGGCGTACCCTCAGGAAACAATCGAAGATAGGCCAGACGCGCCTGGCCGGGATGCTCTCCACCATAGAGGAGTCGATAGGCGGGCTCAGGATCATCAAGGCATTCAACGCCATCAATTTTATGGACCGTAAGTTTGTAAACCAGAACCAGGATTATGCCAGCATCTCCCTGGGCATCTACCGTCGGCGCGACCTTTCGTCGCCCCTGAGCGAATTTCTTTCGTCGGTGGTGATCATCACGGTCCTGTGGTTTGGCGGCGGACTGGTACTGGGCGACAATTCTCCCATCAGCGGGGAGGTCTTCATCACTTACATCGTGATCTTTTCGCAGATCATCCCCCCTGCAAAAACTTTTGCCACAGGCTATTACAGCATTCAGAAAGGCCTTGCCTCTGCCGACAGGATCTTTGAGATACTGGATGCCGAGGAGGTCATCGAAGAAAAGCGTGGGGCCATGCCCATCAGCGATTTCAAGGATAATATCGAATACCGCGACGTTACCTTCCGCTACGAGAAAGAAGATGTGCTGAAGCATATCAACCTCGACATCGAAAAGGGGAAGATCATCGCCCTGGTGGGCCAGTCGGGAGGCGGCAAGTCGACACTTGTCGACCTGCTTCCGAGGTTTTACGACACCTGCGAAGGGGAGATCCTCATCGACGGCGTCAACGTAAAAGACTACAAGATCGATGATTTACGCGGGTTGATGGGCATCGTGACACAGGAATCCATCCTCTTCAATGATACCGTGTTCAACAATATCGCCTTCGGCATGCAAAACGTAGGTGAGGAAGATGTGATCGAAGCCGCAAAAGTGGCCAATGCCCACGAATTTATCAGCCGCATGCCCAAAGGCTACCAGACCAACATCGGCGACAGGGGGACCAAGCTCAGCGGCGGACAGAAGCAACGCATCAGTATTGCCCGTGCCGTATTGCGCAACCCTCCCATCCTGATCATGGACGAAGCCACGTCGGCCCTCGACACCGAATCGGAAAGGCTGGTGCAGGAAGCCCTTGCCAATGTGATGAGCAACCGTACCTCTATCGTGATCGCCCACCGGCTTTCGACCATCAAGTTCGCCGACGAGATCATCGTTATACAAAAGGGAAAGATCGTGGAACGCGGCAACCATGAAAAGCTTATCCGGCTGGACGGGATCTACCGAAAACTTCACGAACTGCAAACCTTTGCCTAAGGTATAACCTCCCGGTACACTTCCGTCAGAAGTTTTTCTGCGTAATTGCTGAGCGTCTCTTTCGCATTTGTTGTCAGGAACTTCAGTGCCGCAATGTACTCGCCGGAAATCTCAGGATAGATTTTAAGGAATCGCTGGATGACCCGCATGGCATAAGCCCTCGTGGCCACATCTTCACCGGGGTCGTTCATGCGCATGAAGGCAGCATCGATGATGAGTCCGTGAAGTTCCTCTTCATCAGTGAGATCATAAAAAGTGAGCACCTTCATCATGCATCGTTTCACGCTGCTGTGCTTCAGCATATGCAGGCTGTGCACCATGTCGGGGAAACAGGGCCTGAAAAT
>CAZHYA010000339.1:0-312 GCA_964536525.1 uncultured Bacteroidales bacterium
GCAGGGGGGCAACAATATCCCACCGTCCCATAGTCCCATGGTCTGACGAATGCACGGCACGGGTTAAAGGGGGTGAGGTGTTGTATTGCCTACCGTCTGTTCGAGCGTAGTCGAGCGGCTCTATCAATCACGCAGTTTGGGATGTTTTAAACTTAACCAGGCAGCAATAATTCAAAACTAAAAATTAAAAATTAAAAATTCTAAAACCTGCTGCTCCCGTCCCAGCAGTGGGTGCACAGCCGCTCCCTGGGCAGGCCGATGGCTTCCACCAGGTCGTCGAGCTGCTGGTACTGCAGCGTGGTCACGCCGATC
>CAZHYA010000339.1:367-619 GCA_964536525.1 uncultured Bacteroidales bacterium
TGTCGTCGGCGCCCTCGAGTTCCTGTATGGCCTTGCGTCCGGCCAGGTCGAGGTTCGAGCGCGAACGCGAGAAATTCAGAAAGTCGCAGGGATAGATGAGGGTAGGGCAGGCGGGCCGCACATGGATCTCTTCGGCACCGTACTCGAAAAGCACCTTCACATTGTCCTGGAACTGGGTGCCGCGGACGATGGAGTCGTCGCAGAACACGATCTTCCTGCCCTCGATGAGCTCGCGCACGGGGATCAGCTTCA
>CAZHYA010000339.1:629-3025 GCA_964536525.1 uncultured Bacteroidales bacterium
CTCGGCTATGCCCTGGACGACGGCCAGGATCAACACGGGGATCAGCTTCATCCTGGCCACCAGGTCCCTCACCTCCTGGTTCTGCGGCATGAAGCTCCTGGGCCAGGTGGGCGTGTACTTTACATAGGCACGTTTGTAGGGGATCTGCTTCTCGTTCGAATACCCCACGGCATGGGCGATGCCCGAGTCGGGGATGCCCGACACGAAGTCGGCCTCCACCTTGTCCCTGCGTGCCAGCGCCGCCCCGCAACGGTAGCGGCAGGCCTCCACGTTGATGTTCTCGAAGGAGGAACTGGGATAACCGTAATAAACCCAGAGGAAGGCGCATACCTGCATCTCTTCGTAGGGCTTCTTGCGCTGTTCCCAGCCATCGGCTGTCGCCCTGACCACCTCACCGGGCCCCAGCACATAGTCATCCATGAACCCGAGGTTCGAGAAGGCGCTGGTCTCCGAGGCAAAGGCATAGGACCCTTCCTTGTGTCCCATCACGACGGGCGTGCGGCCCAGCTTGTCGCGGGCGGCATAGATGCCCTCGTGCGTGAGGATCAGCATCGAACAGGAGCCTTTCACCTTGTCGTACACATTTTCGATGCCCTTCTCGATGCTCTCCTCTTCACAGATGAGGGTGGCCACCAGCTCGGTGGCGTTGGTACCCTCCGGACTGATCTCCGAAAAGGTGCGCCGCTGCGACAGTTTGCGCGCCGTCAGCTCTTCGATGTTCATGATCCTGCTCACCGTGACGATGGCAAATTCGCCCAGGTGCGACTTCATGATGATGGGCTGTGCCTCGAAGTCGCTGATCACGCCAATGCCGCTCCTCCCATGGAATTCCTTGAGCTCGGGCTCGAACTTGGTCCTGAAATAGGAATTGTCGAGGTTGTGAATGCCACGCCTGATGCCCGTGCTGTTGATCACGGCCATGCCCCCTTTCCGGGTACCCAGGTGCGAATGATAGTCGATGCCGTAATAAAGATCTCTTACACAATCATGCGTCGCGATGGTGCCGAAAAAACCTCCCATAGTATTGTTTTAAGTAATCATGGCTGTTCAGGAAGGACTAAAACTACGGCTTTTTAAGCCCCGTAAAGGGCTTGTTGATAATTTGTTGATAAGACGAAGGAACCTCTGAACTCTGAACTCTGAACTTTGAACTCTGAACTTTCTGCATCAGAGTTTTTGAGTGCATCTTTTTATGGCGGTTACGAAAATGCTAACCAATTGATTTGCTTCATTTAATGTCCTTTCAATTAATTCAGGATTTTTGCACAATTGGTTTTCGTCCATGATCAGTAGATTGATGTAGGATTCTCTTAGCTCTTTCAGGCTTATATTCTGTTTATGAGCGAAATCCTTTTTTGATTCCGCACTACGAGCCTCTCCAAAGTTTAATGCTGCACTAGTTGAAGACCTGATAAGTTGCTTACAGAGATGATCCCCTTCATAAGTGTGACAGCTATGTCTTTTTACCGCAATGCATAATCCCACAAACCTGATTAGCCTTGATTGTAATTCCTTGCTCATACTTATTAATACCAAAAATGAGAAAATGTCGCACCTGTTCCGGCATTTTTTTTCAGAGTTCAGAGTTCAAAGTTCAGAGTTCAGAGTCCAGAGTTCAAAGTCCAGAGTTCGTCACGCGCTCATCTCCTGAAATTGCTGATATACTCATCCAGCTCTTCGATGCTCGACTCGAAGGTGAAGGCATCGTTCACCCTGAAATAGTTACCCACATCGAGGGTGTAGCGGTAGGCATACTTGGCCACCTCCAGCTTGTCGTCCTCGAAGCTGAAGAGGTTCATAAGCTCATACACCTGTGAGGTGAGCAGGCAGTTGCTGCTGATGACCTGCTTGGCCATGGTCAGCTTGCTGTCGGAGAACGACTTGCTTTCGATCGACCTTTTGGCCTGCTGGAAGTCTGGCTCCGCCATAGGGTAGGGGCAGCCGTAATAGCCGTCGTAGCCGGGCAGCACATAAACAACCTCCGTATGTGTGGGGGCCACGCCGGTAGTAGTGGTGGTGGTGGTCGTGGTGGTGCTGGTGGCGTTGAGGTCGTTGATGTTCATGTTGATCTCCATCCCCGTTACATTGGCATTGACATTGACACTGGTGCCCATGCACCACCTGCGTGGGGGGTGGTGGAGGCGCCTGCTCCATGGACACCGAGCTTACGGGCCGCATCACATACTCACCTTTGCGGTTTTTCTTTACAGCATAGGTATCCTGTGTACTGGTTTCCATGAAATATATGGTTTTGTCGAGGTCGGGGATCTCGTCGGCAAAGATGATCTTCAGCTTGTAGCTCGGGGCGATAAGGTCTTTGATCATGACATTGGTCTCGGGCGCGGCGTTCTGGAGCACACCGTTCAGGACCACCTGGAAACGCTCACCTTCCTCGG
>CAZHYA010000340.1:0-3022 GCA_964536525.1 uncultured Bacteroidales bacterium
ACCCTCCCCCCTCCCTCGGCGGGCATCCCCGATGTTATCCCGGTCAATTACGATCTTTTTGCATACAACTATGCCGAAAAGGGACCGGTGCTCAGGCGGGTCACCTCCACACGCTTTGCCAATGAACGCTATCCGGCCGAATATTCACCCGGGTATTTCACATACCTGAGCGACAGGAATGGGATCTATAACCGTTATATCGGGCGTTTCGACAGTGCGATCATTGCCGTCGACACGGCGATACACTACCGGTATTTCACCGAATCCGTTCCCGTGACCAACTACAGCAGGAACATCCTTTACCAGGATGTGAGCCGCAGGGCCGGGAAACTCACCCAGGTGGTCTATGACGATCACCTGTATAAGATCTTTCTTGAAGATATCGATCCGGAGCCCCCTGCTGAGGAAAAACTGGAAACGACGGCCTTTATGAAGCAGCAGGAACGCAGGGGCACGACGGCTGTCCTTATCCCTGAGCAGCCTGCTGTGGAACAGCCAAAACCCATGCGGCAAAGGTTTTTCAATGTTTATGTGAACGATACCCTTGGCGGGAATGAACAGGAGGTCGACATCGACAATTATGTGTTCGAACGGCAGGCTTTTGTCAATGTGGGGGGGGAAGAACAGCCTTTATGGACTCTCGAAACCGACAGCACCCGCGGGTTCACGATACCAAAGAAACTGAACTACCGGGTCGAATACTCCATTAACGAATTCGTGACCCAGGTCGATTTCAACTTTATCAACATGACCTATCAGCCCTTTGCCGGGGGTGGGGCGCCGATATTTCTCAACCCCGGATTTAACGCACTTTTCAAGGTAGGCATGACCGACCTGCTCGAAGATTATCGCATCGTGGGCGGTGTCAGGCTAAACATCAACCTGATCAACAACGAATACCTCTTCAGCTACAGCAACCTTAAGCAAAGGCTCGACAAGGAGGTGGTGCTGCACCGCGTAACGGTAGAGAACGTAACGGGATACAACATCATCAGAAATCATTCCCATGAGGCCTACTTCATCCTGAAGTGGCCTTTCAGCCCCGTGCTGGCTGTCAGGGGCACGGCCACCTACCGCAACGATGCATCCGTGGTGCTCTCAACCGATATCCTGAGCCTGAAACGGCAAACAATCTATACCAACTGGGGCGGTTTCAAGGGCGAACTGATCTACGACAACACCCGCAAGCTGGGTCTTAACCTTTACGACGGCACAAGATACAAGCTCTTCGGTGAGTACTATCAGCAGATCGAGAAGGGGAACCAGCAACTCATCGTTCTCGGACTCGATTTCAGGCATTATATCAGGATCCACCGAACGTTCATCTGGGCCAACCGTTTTGCCGCAAGTACTTCGATGGGGCACAACAAGCTGATCTATTATATGGGTGGCGTCGATAACTGGCTCGTGCCAAAATTTATCCAGGAAACCCCCATCGACTACACGCAGAACTACGCCTTCCAGACCCTGGCCACCAATATGAGGGGGTTCCACCAGAACATCCGGAACGGCAACAACTTCGCCCTGATCAACTCGGAGCTCCGCATGCCCGTGTTCCGTTACCTGTACAACAGGCCCATCAGGTCCGATTTTCTGAATAACTTCCAGGTGGTGGGCTTCGTCGATGCCGGCACGGCATGGACCAGCTGGAATCCATGGTCGGGCGAGAATTCACTTTATACAAAATATATTTACAACGGCTCCCTCCTCATCAAGCTCGAGCAGCAGCGCGACCCGCTGGTGGGAGGATTCGGCTTCGGCCTGCGCAGCCGCATCCTCGGGTATTTCATGCGCGGCGACCTCGCCTGGGGGGTCGAAGACGGCCGCATCTACAAGCCTGTTTTCTATTTTTCGCTTTCCTTGGATTTTTAGGGATTATTCCGGATATGAATCCTGATTCAGGCTGGGGCTGCTGGCTACTGGATACTGGCTGCTGGTCGCTGGTAACTGTTTACTGTTAACTAACTCAAAACTCAAAACTCAAAACTCAAAACTTAAAACTTAAAACTCAACCCTGCCTGCACCCGCTATCTTGTCCCCTGCACCCAAAAACTTTGGCACACTCTTTGAATTATTCCTGTGGGGCCCCGAATTGTTGGATCTTAAAAAACCGATAAGATGAAAACCTTAGTCACAACCCCGGAATTCAGAAAAAGAGACATGATGAAGGGATCATGGGTCAAATGGTTCCTGCTCCTGCTCATGGCCTTTTTCGTCACTTCATGCTATGTTGAACCCTGGTACGGGCGCGACGGGCAGCCCGGCAGGGCCTACCTCTCGCTGACCTGGATCGATACCAAACCCGAATACATTGACGCCGGGACAGGTGCCATCCCCCCGGTATTCCAGTACGGAAAGTATTACAGGGCCTATCCGGGATTCTACACCCTTTATTACGACGGGCATTTCTGGAACGGCCAGGCTTATGCCTTCTATGCCTGGGAGGTCGACTACGAGATCTGGGCCGTAGCCGGTGAGCCCGGCGGGATGTACCACAACGGCGCCAACGGCCCCGACAACTACTTCACGGTCGAATGCAGCCCCTTTGGTCCCTGGGTATACGGCCCCGGATACAAGGACGAAGAACTGCCGGAAGGATATGAATTAAAGGAAAATACAGGTGAACGGGTGACCATTGAAAAGAAGGGTACGGACTTCGGGATCACCATCACCTATAAAAAAGTGGCTTCCCGCGTGGAAGCCCGTTAACGATCCGCCTGTGGCGGACATCCTATAAATCCCCGGCCTGCGTAATGATTACGCAGGCCTTTTTCGTTACCCGCTATTCGACATTCATTTCTTATCTTGCACCAAAATATGCAACATGGAATACATGAACGACCAACGCAGCATCCTCACCCTTGATGCCGGGGGCACGAATTTCGATTTTTACGCCGTGAAAGGAGGGGAGGTTACCGGAAAAGGGGTCAGGCTGCCCGCCGCCGCCGCAAACCTTGATGCCCTTCTGGAGATGATCCTCAGGGGATTCGAAGAGGTGCAGGAACAGGCCGATACAGCGCCT
>CAZHYA010000341.1:0-2995 GCA_964536525.1 uncultured Bacteroidales bacterium
AGAAGGGCAAAGCTTACGGTTTGTGCCATCGGTCTGAACATCTTTCCCTCGATGCCGGTGAAGGCCAGGATGGGGAGATACACGATGAGGATGATGATCACACCGAAAACAGCCGACTTGCTGACCCTGTTACCTGCCATGCTGATGTTGGCATCGAGTTCTTGCCGGGTGAACCTCCCCTTGAGCCCGCTTTTGTGCACCTGGTAAATGATCCCCTCCACGATGATGACCGATCCATCCACGATGAGCCCGAAGTCGATCGCTCCCAGGCTCATCAGGTTGGCCGAGACGCCAAAGATGTTCATCATGGAAAAGGCAAACATCATGGACAGGGGGATGACCGAAGCCACGATGAGTCCTGCCCGGTAGTTGCCCAGGAGCAGGATGAGCACGAAAATCACGATAAGCCCTCCCTCGATGAGGTTTTTGCTAACGGTGTTTATGGTCTTGGAGATGAGCTCGGAGCGGTCGAGATAGGCATGGATGGTAAGACCCTCAGGAAGGCTTTTCCTGACAAGCTCCATGCGCTTTTTCACCTCCCTGATCACCTGGGAGGTGTTGGCCCCTTTGAGCATGAGGGTGATCCCGCCAACGGCTTCCCCCTTACCGTCCTTCGTCATGGCCCCGAAGCGCGGCGGTGCACTGATGCTCACATCGGCCACATCCCGGATCAACAAGGGAACCCCGTCGATGTTCTTTACCACAATATTCCTGATATCCTCGATGTCTTTTACCAAACCTTCGGCCCGGATGTAAAAAACGTCGGCACCTTTTTCAATGTAACTTCCCCCGGAATTCTGGTTGTTCTGCTCCAGCGCATTGAAGATCTCCGTAATGGTGAGGTCCATCCCCACCAGCGTCCTGGGCTTGATCGAGACTTCGTACTGTTTAATGAAACCGCCAAAACTGCTGATCTCGACGATACCGGGGATGCCCGAAAGCTGACGTTTCACGATCCAGTCCTGCATGGTCCTGATACGCATGGGGTCGTAGAGATGCTCGTAACCGGGTTCCGGCTCGATAACGTACTGGTAGATCTCTCCCAACCCGGTAGTAATGGGCATCATCTCAGGTTTTCCATAACCATCAGGGATTTCCCCTTCGGCCACTTTGATCTGTTCACTCACAAGCTGGCGTGCAAGGTATGGATCAAGACGATCCTCGAAAACAATGGTCACCACCGAAAGCCCGAATCGTGATATTGAGCGTATCTCTTTTACGTCCTGTATGTTGGCCATGGAAGTTTCGACCGGGAAAGTGATGAACTGCTCAACCTCCTGGGGGGCCAGGGAAGGAGTGACCGTAATGACCTGTACCTGGTTATCGGTGATGTCGGGCACGGCATCGATGCTGAGCCTCGTGAAATTATAAATGCCCCAGCCGATAAGAGCCAGGGTCAAAAGCCCGATGATGAGCTTGTTCCTCAGGGAAAAGTCGATGATTTTATTGATCATGTCGGTTTATTGGCTTTCAATGGAGGCTTAAAGATAAGGATAAATTATTTTAGATAACCGTGCTATCTCTGGTCTTTATCGGGATTGCCGCTGATCCCGGCACAATACATGCAGATACCATCGCCAACTTCCCAGTCCGATCCTGCGATCTCATCGAAATACTGCTGCGTAATATACTGTGGCGTATAGGATTGTCCCCTGCCTGTGAGATGACCGTTAAAGGCGCGCATGTGGTTGCGCGAACCCTTCATCAGGTTTTCAAAAACAAGCTTAATGTCGGTGTTGTCGACATCTTCGAGGCATTGCTGAAGATCAGAAATATCCATATCTTCGATGGTAATGCCAACGATAAGGGCGGCCGCCAGAGACTCGCTTCCCTGCCCGGTCAGGTTGTTGTAAAGCTTTTGTATTTCAGGATTTTCGAATACCCCGGGCCTGTGCCCTTCGGCAGGGTCACTGATGCCGTACTTGTAGAGCAGTACCTTTACGGTCAGGGTATGGGTATTCTCCGATTTGGAAATGTTGTTGAATACCGGCACCCTGTAAAGTCCGTACAGGTATTCATACACTTCCTTCGCCATCATTTCCTCCTCGCGCATCAGCTTAAGATGTTCCGCTTCCTGCCGGCTGAGATCTTCTTTTGGCAGCGACATCAGGCAAGCGGTGATGCATGGGGCCAGGCTGTCGGGCAACGAAACCCGTGCGGTTTTCATAACGGGCTTATTCAATGCCATGCCGTCATACGGCGATCCAGCTAACGACAGGGCGATCATTCCTGAAATCATAACTGCGAATGTTCTCATTGTAGCTTGATTTGAATTAAACTACAAAGGTAGTGCATCTCATCTTAAATCGCAATAATATCACTAATAAGATGAGTACCATGCTCCGATACTTTCATGCTCATTGAAAAATTCCATATTCAATACCCCCATAAGTTTGCCGCGAGCTTGTCCATTTTAGATTTTATCCGGATTAATTATAAATAAGGGAATTTCATTTTTCATGGGGTTTAATATATTATATTTGTTAGATATGTAATGAGGCCGTCAATCAATTGTTATGAACAGAAATATTTTATTTGTCCCGCTCATCGTCTTCCTGGCCTTCCTCCTGGTATGGTCGTGCAAGCATGAACCGGAGGAAATGACCGGGCCTGAACCGCCAGGGCCGGGGCCCTGCGATACCCTTAATGTAACCTATCCGGGCGATGTTTACCCCATATTCGACCAGTATTGTGTGGGGTGCCACGGCGGGGCCATTCCCCAGGGGGGGCTTGACCTGACCAATTATGATGATGTGGTGGCCGTTGTCCAGAGCGGACAGCTGCTGGGGTCGATCAACCATCTTCCCGGTTTTTCGCCCATGCCCCAGAATGGCGACAAGCTGGACTTCTGTCTGATCAGGACCGTCACCATCTGGGTGAATGATACCGTATTCCCCTCACCCGGGAACCCCTGCGATCCCGACACCGTATACTTCGAACGCGATCTCCTGCCATTGTTGCAGAGTTCGTGCGCCCAGCCGGGATGCCACGATGC
>CAZHYA010000342.1:0-2955 GCA_964536525.1 uncultured Bacteroidales bacterium
CGGCCAGGGCACGGGCATGTTTGACGGAAGCTTCCCACGAGAAGGCCGCAGGCAGGAGTACTGCCCTGACATTTCCGGGGCCCAGCGCCCGGGCGGCCAGGACCATGGTCACCGCACTGTCGATGCCCCCCGAAAGGCCAAGGATCGCCTTTTCGAAGCCCAGCTGATTGAAGTAGTTGCGGATGCCCATGACCAGGGCATCGTGGATGAGTTCCGTCTTTTCCTTCATCAGCCCCAGCGGACTGCTGCCGGGCAAGGGGCGTGCCCGGGTAACTTCCTCCAGGTCGTAAACCCTCAGGTCTTCCACGAAATAATCCAGTTCGTCGAGGATGAAGCCCGGTGGGGATGCCACCAGCGAGCCCCCGTCGAACAGCAGCTCCGTCTGCGCACCCACATGGTTCACATAGAAGAGCGGAAGGCCGTACTTTCGCACGTTGGCCAGCATCACCTCCTTGCGGTCGCGCGCCTGGTCGTAATGAAACGGGGAAGCGGCAATGTTGATCATCAGGTCGGGCGATTGCTTCATGAGCTCGTCCATGGGGCTCACCGTATAGAGCGGATCCTCGCCGATGTCCCAGATATCTTCGCATATGGTAAGGGCTATGCGCTTGCCGTGGTATTCGATCACGCTGAATTCCCGGTAAGGCTCAAAGTAACGGTACTCGTCGAAGACATCGTAATTGGGCAGCAGCGACTTGTGGGCCATCGCCGTCACCCTGCCGTCGGACAGGAACAGGGCCGAGTTGTGGAGGTCCTTGCCCTTGATCTCTTCCCTTCGGGTGGGCGACCCCACGATGGCTGCAATGCCATGGCAATGGGCAGCGATCCCATCCACGGCAGCATAGCAGCGGTCGATGAAGTCGCCGAATTCCAGGAAGTCGCGGGGCGGATAACCGCTCACAGCAAGCTCCGCAAATACCACAAGATCGGCACCCCGGGACTTTGCAACCCTTATGGCTTCGATGATCTTTGCCGTGTTGCTGTCAAAGTTCCCGATATGGTAATTGATCTGTGCAAGTGCGATTTTCACCCTGTAAAGTTAAAAAACGATCCCGATATCGAGCGAAAGATAATTTGCATAGGCCTTATTGTTGATGGCCGGGTTCCTGGTATTTTCACCCTTGAGGATATCCATGAAGCCGTTGTTGAAAACGATGCAGGCCGTGAGCATCGTTGACCCGCCCAGGCTGTATTCCGCCCCCGCACCCACGATCAGCGATTCGTACATGAAGGTGATGTCGTTGTAAATATCGACCTCATCGCTCACGGGCTCACCGTTGGCAGGAGTGAATTCATCATCGGCCTTCGCCCCGATAAGGAAGTTGGTACCCAGTCCGATCTGCCCGAAGACCCGGAACTTGCCCAGCTCGTTGGTGCGCATCCTTAATGTTACCGGCACCTGGATGTATTTGAGCATGTATTTTCGGCTAAGGGTGCCCTCCTTCACGACGGCACCGTCCGACATTTCATGTGGTATCTCCAGGGCACCGTTCAGGAAAACCACATCAAAACCCGTGGCGATGCCATAGTTCTCCATAAGAAAGAAATCGGCAACAAAACCCCAGGAGAAGCCCGCCCGCATCCCGTCGCGCTCGTAACCTTTTGAATCGGGCCTGAGCCAGCCAAGGTTCGGTCCGGCCTTGAAGCCGAACACGAAGGGTTTCTGTTGACTGAATGCAGCCGGATGTCCCAGGATCATCGACATCAATACGATCAGGATGATTCTTTTCATGCTTTCCTCACTTAACTGTTCATGAATATTTGCCTAAAGATATGACCATTACGGCGAACACGGCATAAGCAAGCTCATAAGTTTTTAAATCAGGCATGTTAATAATTAACCGGCCACGAGATGACTTTTCCGGCTTCAAGGATTATATTTGCTGCCTGAAACAACAATTCATTAACCAAAGAAACCGCTATGAAACGCATACTGTTATTATCGGGGCTGCTCTTTCTGACGACAGCCGTTTTCTCACAGTTCACAATAGGCCCGAAGATCGGCCTGAACCTGAGCACCCTCAAAACCACCTTTCCGGAGATCAAGGAAGAAATGAAGGCAGGATACCAGCTTGGGGCCTTTGCCAGGTTCGGTAAAAAGATCTACGTGCAGCCGGAGGTGATGTTCTCCACCCGGGGAGGGATCATAAAAAGTGAAACAGGCATCAATACAAAAACCACTGTTGACCTGAAGACCATGCAGGTGCCGTTAATGATTGGCTATAAACTTATCAACCTGAAGGTTGTAAACCTGAGGATCATGACAGGGCCTGCAATGTCACTTGTCCTGAACAAGGAGATCACGGTAAGCAGCGGCAACATTGAGGAAACCATTGAAGACAATAACATCAAGGACGCCATATGGTCGTGGCAGCTGGGTGCCGGGGTCGACGTGCTCATGTTCACCCTGGATGTTCGCTACGAGTGGGGGCTGAACAATATGTATGACCCTGAGGGAGGAACATCCTACGACATGAAGAACAACCTCTGGAACATCAGCCTGGGGTGGAAAATTTTATAGCCCGATCGCCGTCCGGGATAATATTTTATTGCGATCACCGTATTTATTGAGGCTGTTTCAGAAGTCTTTTTGAAACTTAGTGTTGCCCTTTGCGACCTACGTGGTTTTTTTTGTTGGATATTGATATGAGAAGTTTTGCCGTATTGTTGTTCGTATTGCTTTTGATCACCTCCTGCCATGACGGAGGCAGAAGGCTTGATGTTGACCTTTCGGGCATCCCCGACCCTGAAATACAGGTCCACCAGTATGGCCGCGACCTCTTCAGCATCGACCCCGGCAACCTGGGTGAGGAGCTTCCGGCGCTGGCCCGCGAATATCCATTTTTTCTCGGTGAGCCGCCTTTCGACACCCACAGCGACAGTCAGAGCCACGGCGTCATCACCAACCCGTTCCTGAGGGAGATCGCAGCCGCCGGCGAGTCGGTATTCCGCCAT
>CAZHYA010000343.1:0-2945 GCA_964536525.1 uncultured Bacteroidales bacterium
GCTTCCAGGGCGCACAGTCGGCGACCCCGGGCTGCCACTGTGAGTAGATCAGGTCACCTCTGAGATCCATGCGCTTTGCCCGGGGCGACCAGATGGCATGGGTTTCCCCCTTGATGCCGGGAACGATCTTTCCGTTCAATATAACATTTACCTTTTCACTCATTATGCTGCTGCTTTGATTTTCGTTTATGATAAGATAATGGCGTCGAACTTACATTTGGTGTAACATACACCGCATTTGATACATTTTTCCTGATCAATATGATGGATACCCTTACGTTCGCCGCTGATGGCATCCACCGGACAGTTCTTCGCACAAACGGTGCACCCGGTGCAGTTGTTCTCATCCACCGTATAGGGGAGCAGGTTTGTGCAAACATGTGACGGGCATTTTTTATCCCGGATGTGGGCCTCATACTCATCCCTGAAATATTTGATGGTTGTGAGCACCGGGTTGGGAGCGGTCTGGCCCAGGCCGCAGAGTGAGTTGTCCTTGATCTGGTATGCCAGCTCTTCAAGCCTTTCGATATCGCCTTCTTCACCATTACCTTCGGTGATCCGTGTGAGGATCTCCAGCATGCGCTTGGTGCCGATACGGCAGAAGGTACACTTGCCGCAGGATTCCTTTTGGGTGAAGTCGAGAAAGAATTTGGCCACGTCGATCATGCAGGTGGTCTCGTCCATCACGACCATCCCCCCGGAACCCATGATGGCGCCGGTGGCATTCACCGAGTCGTAATCCACGATGGTGTCGGCGAGGTGTGCCGGGATGCATCCCCCCGAAGGGCCGCCCATCTGCACGGCCTTGAATTCCTTGTTGTCCTGTATCCCTCCGCCAAGTTTGAAGATCACATCCCTGATGCTCATGCCCATGGGCACCTCCACCAGTCCGGAGCGCTTGATCTTGCCGGCAAGGGCAAACACCTTGGTTCCCTTGCTCTTTTCGGTGCCGTATTTGGCATATTCGGCGGCACCGTGCTGAATGATCCAGGGGATGTTGGCAAAGGTTTCCACGTTATTGATGTTGGTGGGTTTCTTCCAGAGGCCGGAGGCGGCCGGGAAGGGGGGACGCTTGCGCGGCATCCCGCGCTGGCCTTCCACCGAGGCGATCAGGGCTGTCTCCTCACCGCACACGAAAGCCCCTGCGCCTTCCTTGATATAAATGTCGAAGTTGAACCCCTCGATGCCGAGGATGTTCCTGCCCAGGTACCCTTTTGCCCTTGACTGATCGATGGCGATCTGGAGCCGTTTGATGGCCAGGGGATACTCGGCCCGGCAATAGATCACGCCACCGGTAGCCTCGATGGCATAAGCGCCGATGATCATGCCCTCAAGCACTGAATGGGGGTCGCCCTCCAGCACCGAACGGTCCATGAATGCCCCGGGGTCGCCCTCGTCGGCATTGCAGATGATATACTTTTCATCAGCCTTGTTGTTGTTGGCAAACTTCCATTTCAATCCTGTAGGGAAGCCGCCGCCGCCACGGCCACGCAGGCCCGAAGCGATAACTTCCTGGATCACATCGAGCCTCGACATGCCGTGGCCCGCGATCTTACGGATGGCACGGTAGCCGTCTCTGGCTTCGTATTCCTCTATACTCTCCGGATCGATATACCCGCAGTTGCGCAGGGCGATCTTCACCTGGTCGTTGGTATATTCGTTGTCGACGGTCTCGAAGAGGTCCGACTGCACCACAAACTCCTTCACGGGGTTCTGCTGCCCGACATGCTTGTCGATCAATTCGATGATGCGTTCCTCATCAATATCGCCATACAGGTACCTGCCCGTATCGTCGATGATCTCCACCAGCGGCTCGCGGTAGCACATGCCGATGCAGGAGGTCTTCTTGAGTTCGAAGGTGAGGTTCTCCGCTTTTTTGATGGCCGCTATCTTCTCATACACTTTACCTGCTCCGGCAGCGATGCCGCAACTCCCCAGGCCAACGATAACTTTTGTTTCCATATTATTGTTTCAAAAGTGTTGTCAAATCAATTGTTTTCACTGATCCTGATGTTCTTCACGATCTTCACGGCCTGGGCACCGGTAAGCTTGCCGTAGGTTTCATTGCCGATCATCATCACCGGGGCGAGGGAGCAGCAACCCAGGCATGCCACCGACTCGAGGGTGAAGAGGCCATCTTCGGTGGTGCCGCCGTCGTCCACCTTCAGGGCTTCCTTGAGGGATGTGGTGATAGACTTGGCATTCTGCACATGGCACGCCGTGCCATGGCAAACCTTAATGATGTGTTTGCCAACAGGCTTCAGCCTGAACTGCGCATAAAAGGTGGCCACACCATACATCTCGCTGAGCGGGATACCTGTTTCGGCCGCAAGTTTCTCGAAGGCGACACGCGGGATATAACCGTAAATATCCTGTGCTCCCTGAAGCAAGGGGATGAGGTTTCCCTTTTTGTGTTTGTACTTTTCGATCAGGGGGTTAAGTAATCCGGTATCGACCGCTCCCTGCTCGTCGATTTCCCGCTTCACATCTATTCTTTCAATCCGCATTTTATAAAGGTTTTAAGGCACCGACAAATTTATAAAATGTTTCATGCCAGCCCTTTAAACCCCATTATTTATATGTGGTCTAAATTGACCGGAATAAGAAATATATGTGACTGATAATGAAGATAATGATTTGATAAAAAATCTGGTCTGCAATGAAGAAGGCAGGGAAATTCAAATTATTGTCCAATCCATGTCAAATGGCTTCGACAAGACCTCACAGGTCCCGGGACCTGTGAGGTTGGCAGGTCAATCCGCTTTCCATTTTATCGTGCATCCGACAGCCCTGGTATAGTTCACCTCGGGATCGTTGCCGCTGAGGAGGGCGTTCAGGGCATTCTCAACATATTTTTCGCTGGCGTCGGCTGCGTTCTTGCTGTTGTTATCGATGGCCCCGATGTATTTAACGATCAGGTCACCCCCTTCCTTTGAGAGGATAAA
>CAZHYA010000344.1:0-301 GCA_964536525.1 uncultured Bacteroidales bacterium
ATCACTGATCATCTCACTTTCACTGACAGGGACCACTTCATCATCACCAGCGAAACCGATGGTTACTGCCATATTTACTATCACCACCTTGATAACGGCCCTGTGGGGCAGCTGACAAAAGGTGAGTGGGATGTGACGGACGTGCTGGGTTATGATCACAAGCGGAAGCGGGTTATTTTTGAAGCAGCCAGGTCCTCGCCCCTCAACAGGGAGGTATTGGCTGCCGGGCTCGATGGGAAGATAAGCACCCTATCGGCGGGTATCGGCTGGAACAGTGCCCGGTTTAGCAGTAACTATGACT
>CAZHYA010000344.1:311-2123 GCA_964536525.1 uncultured Bacteroidales bacterium
GGCACCTGTGCTAAGGGTGGTTGTAACCATTGAGACGCTGACTGAAAAACTTATTGAATATGGATACAGGTCGAGGGAATTCTTCACCATTCCCGCCGAAGGCGGGGTCATGCTCAATGCATGGAAGATCCTGCCCCCTGATTTTGATCCAACAAAGAAATACCCTGTGCTGATGTATGTTTATGGCGGACCGGGATCCCAAACGGTAGAAAACAACTGGGACGGAGGTTATCTTTGGTACCAGATGCTTGCCCAGAACGGTATTGTGTGTGTATCCGTCGACAACAGGGGAACGGGTGCCAGGGGCGAAACATTCAAGAAAATGACCTACCTGCAACTTGGAAAATATGAAACCATCGACCAGATCGCTGCCGCAAAATACCTCGCTGAACAGCCCTGGGTTGATGAAGGTCATATGGGCATTTTCGGCTGGAGTTACGGCGGCTTCATGTCGACACTTTGCATGACCAAAGGGGCCGATATCTTTGACGTTGGCATTGCAGTAGCCCCGGTTACCAACTGGAAATACTATGACAATATTTATACGGAACGTTTCATGCGCACACCGCAGGAAAACCCCGGCGGTTATGAAGATAATTCGCCCATCAATTTCACGGACGGATTAGAGGGAAAATACCTTCTTGTTCACGGTACTGCCGACGACAACGTACATGTGCAGAACGCGATCGACCTGGTTACGGCTTTGGTGGCCTCCGACAAGCAATTTGAAATGCAGTTTTACCCCAACAGGAACCACAGCATTTACGGGGGGAATACACGTTATCATCTCTATACGCGCATGACTGATTTTCTCCTTGATAACCTCAAGAAATAGTGAAATAAATTTTGTATTTACGAGTAAAAGCAGTATTTTTGCACCCTCATTAGAAAACAGTAATTTTTTAATTAAACGAAAGAGGTATTTTTATGATCATCATTCCCGTTAAAGAAGGCGAAAACATCGACAAGGCGTTGAAGAAGTTCAAGCGGAAATTTGAAAAAACAGGTGTTGTAAAGGAATTGAGAGACCGTCAGAAGTTTACAAAGCCTTCTGTCAGGAAAAGGGAAGAGAAGCTGAAAGCCATTTACATTCAGCAGCTCAGGCAAGCCGACGAGGGATAATTTCTCCGGGCTTTTTTAAGCAGGAAGAAATTTTGATTCGGGTAAAAATTTCATTATATTTGAATCAGGATTTCTTCTTTTTTTTTGACTTTGATGAATCACAACGCTTTCATTGACCATATCACTTACGAAAAAAGATATTCCGGTCATACTATAAAGGCTTACATCAGAGATCTTTCACAGTTTTCGGCTTATCTCAATGAACAATGCGGCATTGCCGATGTTACTCAGGCAGGGCATCAGCAGATCAGGTCGTGGATCGTATCCCTGATCGACGATGGACTTTCAACCCGTTCCGTTTTACGAAAACTGAGCACTTTGAAATCGTATTACAAATACATGTTGCGTAACGGTATAGTGGAGCACAACCCTACCCTTCTGGTGATTTCCCCAAAGATGTCGTCACGAAACCCCGGATTTGTCGATGAGCAGAAGATGCATGATTTATTCGATAAGGTAGATTTCGGAAACGACTTCGCCGGTGTACGCGACAGGCTTATCATGGAGGTTTTCTATGGAACAGGGATGAGGCTGGTTGAGCTAATCCAACTGCAGGAATCAGATATTTCATATTTCGGAAGGACATTAAAAGTTACGGGAAAACGAAATAAAGAGCGCATCATACCGTTTACTAAGAAGGTAGAGGAACAGCTTTTGACATTTCTGGAGATGAAGAAAAAGCATGGACTT
>CAZHYA010000344.1:2133-2425 GCA_964536525.1 uncultured Bacteroidales bacterium
AGGGGGTTATCTTTTTGTGACGGAGAAAGGCAAAAGGCTTTACCCGAGGCTGGTTTACCGTGTGGTGAACAAGTATCTGGGAAAGGTCACCACGCTCACGAAGAAGAGCCCGCACATACTGCGGCACACGTTTGCCACCCATATGCTGAACAACGGCGCCGACCTCAATGCGGTAAAGGAATTCCTCGGACACGCCAACCTTGCTGCTACGCAGGTTTACACGCACAATACCGTTGAAAAATTAAAAAAGATATATCAGCAGACCCACCCCAGGGCCTGATGGTAATATTTA
>CAZHYA010000344.1:2435-2934 GCA_964536525.1 uncultured Bacteroidales bacterium
TATTGTATACAATAATTATTTAAAGGAGGATACGCTATGAAGGTTAACATCAACTCAGTGCATTTCAAGGCAGACAGGAAACTTGTTTCCTTTATTGAACAGAAGATCGACAAGCTGTCCGTATTCCACGACGGGATCATCGGTGGCGATGTATCGCTGAAGCTTTCGAATAAGCCTGACGGGGACAACAAAATTGCTGAAATCCGATTAAATGTAAAAGGATATGACCTTTTTGCCAAGAAGCAAAGCAACACATTTGAAGAGGCCACTGACCAGGCCGTTGAAGCCCTCCGGAGGCAATTGAACAAGCATAAGGATAAATCGAGGAAGAATTATTAAATAATTCAATGATTTTTTCTAAAATACTTTGTTATCTAACATATAATTTATATTTTTGCAGACCTTTTTCCCAAAGGGTCTGTTTTTTATTTATTGAGAGAGAGAAATTGCCGATGTAGCTCAGTTGGCCAGAGCAGCTGATTTGTAATCAGCTGGTCGG
>CAZHYA010000345.1:0-1981 GCA_964536525.1 uncultured Bacteroidales bacterium
GGGGTAAAAGGGTCATCAGGTTGATGTATGAGCGGCAGGGGGGTAAAGGGGCAATATTTCCTTCAAATGCAGCGAATGCCCTGAAGGCCCGGCTTACATGGCTTCAACCAATTCGTCGGTGATCTCCATATTGTGAAAAACATTCTGCACATCGTCGTCTTCTTCAAAGGCTTCGATAATCTTCAAAACCTTTTTAGCCTCGTCAAGGCCCAGTTTCACAGTGTCTTTTGGTATTCTCTGAAGTTCGGCATTTTCAGGTTCGATGCCCAGTTTTTCAAGCTTTTTCATCATGGCGCCAAAGTCTTCCATGGCTGTGGTCACGCTAACGAAACCTTCCTCAACAGCAATATCTTCGGCTCCGGCATCGATCATTTCCAGCTCGAACTCTTCCTGGTCGAGGTCGCCGGCAGGGATGGTGAATACGCCCTTACGGTCGAACATGAAGCTTAGCGATCCGTTGGTGCCCAGGTTGCCGCTATACTTATTGAAGATCGACCTTACATTGCTCACTGTGCGCTGCTGGTTGTCGGATGTACATTCGATATACGCCGCGATCCCGTGGGGAAGGTAGCCCTCGAAAGTATATTCGACGAAATTGCTGGAGTCCTTGTCCTTGCCCTTGTTGATGGCCCGCTCGATATTGTCTTTGGGCATGCTGGCACCTTTGGCGTTGGCAATGGCCAGGCGAAGCCTCGGGTTCCCTTCCGGGTCGGGGCCGCTCTCTTTCACTGCGATGGTGATCTCTTTGATGATCTTCGAAAAGATCTTCGAACGCTTGGCGTCATTCGCGCCCTTCTTCCGCTTGATGGTTGACCATTTATTATGACCTGACATGATATTATGGATTAATTTGTTTTGTTTTTTGGGGGTACAAAGATAATCAAAAATGTCAACGTCGATACATGCTCAAACGGTTTCATGGGGAGGATATTTAATGGCGGCCGGATGAAGGGTTTTACCGCGCTTCGGGGCTTTCAGGGAGATATGAAAAATGGGAAACGGCCATTGGCCGCTTCCCACAATTCAGGATATCAGGGCGGACCTACCACCCCAATAAGGTAATGCCTGCAGCGAACTGATTCAGCTCGGGTCCTTTGTCTTTGCGGAACATGGGGATAAGGTTATACGTGGCAAAAAGGTTAACGAACCCCCATCCTATGCGAAAGGTGGCATCGGCCTTGAAAGGCTGAAGATGGAAATCGTCGTAGGTGCGCACCTTGTTTTCGTCAGGTGATGTCCTTTGCCACCTGTCGACATATTTTCCACTGGCGGGATCATACTGCGTGAGCAGGTATTCCTTGTTCAACTCGTTGTAGTATTTCTTCTGCCATGACCACAGCCTCACGCCCATCACCACGCCAAGGCCTACATGGAACGAATTCCGCTTGTGCAGGGTCTGGTTCTGCCATTCGATGATGAGGGGGATCTGCAGGTAGGCGATAGAGAGTTTCGATTTCTTTACGCTGATATCCTTGTCGAGGTACCCGATAAGGTATGCGGAGTCGGGATAAAGGGTCGTGGCCCTGTTGAAACGGTAGTTGTTCCACGACAGCCCGATACCGGTGAACATTCCCCACTCCTGGTTGGTGCTCAGGGCAACATTCTGCTCGTAGAGGCTCAGGTTCACCTGTAACGACTTCTCCATCCGCAGGTCCATGTATTCGTCTTCGGGACTGAAGTTCATGTCGAAGTCTTTGGTGAGGTATCCGTTCACTCCCAGTTCCACGCCGGCCCAGTGCCCGTTGAACTTGCGCATCTTCACCTTGCACCACCGTACGTTGCCGTCGTCGTTGACGATGAGCCTGCGGTTCCCGATGGTGACGCGGGTGCTGTCGTCTTCGATCACCTCAACCCTGATCCCGGCGATCTTTACCTTTGTGGTATCGCCGTAACCGGTGGTGCGCACGCTGAGGTTCTCCTTCTCTCCGATCACCTCGCCACTCACGATCGTTTTTGTCTCCATAGATGGTCTAAAACCACA
>CAZHYA010000345.1:1991-2928 GCA_964536525.1 uncultured Bacteroidales bacterium
CACCTCGCCACTTACGATGGTCAGCTTTTCAGGTTTACGAGCCAGGTCGATGGTACCTGCCCCCTGGGTGTCGGAGACCACCTCCCTGGAAGCATTGACGGTGGCCGATGCCGCTCCTGAGGCTGAAGCCTTCGTTATTCCGGTGACCAGCTCTGATGCCTTCAGGTCGCCGGCACCACTCACCCTGGCATGGTGTACAGGCACATTTCCACTGAGCCTGAGCGTGGCCGCACCGGAAACATCACTTTCGAGCTGATCGTAGTAAACCTCCAGCCTGGCATCGGAAGCCCCGCTGGCCCTGATCTTCAGGTTGGCACCCTTCAGGCTGGTGAGCCCCTCCAGGCTGGCGGCCCCGTGAATATCGATGTTTTCGATCGCCGGACTGGTGATGTATACATTCAGCTTGTCGGTGTTTTTGATCCCCTTCGAGGATATCTCAAGGGTCCCGTTGTTCACCCTTACCAGCACCTTTTCCATGTTGGCGGCTTCGGTTTCCACCACCACCTCGGTCTTTTCCGCCTGGCCGAGGTAGATGTCGAATGCACCACCTGCATCAATGCTGGTAAATTCAGCTACCTCCCTCACCTCCTTTGTAATCCCCTGGGCGGAGAGTCGTCCCGGCAACAGCAGAAGCAGTCCTGCCAGGATCATCATCGTCAATCGTAAAGTCATTCTTTTCATGGTGTTTGTTTTTGTTGTTTTTCGTGTGACGCAGCGCAGGGCTGATTTGTTACAAAAAAAGTATAAAGCGACAGACATCAGTTTCACTGCTCTTCTACTCAGCCACGATGACCACCCCCGTCACATTGCCTTTTTCATTGTAATCGCGCACCAGGGTATAGTCGTGGTCGCCAAGGATATTCACTCCTTTTACGCCCAGCTCGGCAAGGTCCCAGAAAGAGAATAGTTGCGTTATTCGAACTTCCCGGCTCCAATC
>CAZHYA010000346.1:0-2919 GCA_964536525.1 uncultured Bacteroidales bacterium
CGGTGCCAAATCCCATCCCCATCTTGGTGATGGGTATGATGATCTTGTCCTCCAGGTCCACAGGCTCGCCAATTATGTTCCTGGCGGAGAGGACCCGGAGAAGCTCATCCACTGTAACCCTTATGGCATCGGTGCCCGTCATCTATATCTCCATTAATAAGATAGAATGCACTATATTTACATCTTCTGGATAGCTGTTAGTTGAAACGCTTTTGATGGACTGGCATTCGGCTGTATTCCTGGAAAGGCATCATTCTCGCTCGTATTCAAGATGAAAAATTCCGGGGGGATCATGACTGGTGGCTGCTCTGATGCATAGATGAAAGGCTGGGAGTTCATTCAAGTGCGTCTGGATATTTCTCTCTGATTCTCCCTTCCCTTCTATTGATCATTGGCAAGCTACACCTGCCTATTATCTGGCTTCATATTATCCATCATATCAGGCTTCTCACTCGACACAGGGAAGCTCCGCGTTGCCGTGCCTTCCGGCGAAGGGTGGGTCGTGAATGAATGGGTGAAGAAGGCGGTGATCCTGTATTTCCCTGTCAGCGACATGGTCACTACTTCATCAGGCCCTCTTGAATTCAACGACAAGATAGGGCTGAAAAAGAATTATGCAGCCCTCGGCGTCAGGGTAGTGCCACATGCCGTGGCACGCTATGGGGCCTACATCAGCAGAGGGGTGATCCTGATGCCTTCCTATGTCAACATTGGTGCCTACGTCGACGAAGGCACCATGGTCGACACCTGGGCTACGGTAGGCTCCTGCGCACAGATCGGGCGCGATGTGCACCTCAGCGGTGGCGTGGGCATCGGCGGCGTGCTTGAGCCTGTTCAGGCAGCACCGGTGGTGATAGAGGATGGCTGTTTTATCGGATCCAGGTCGATCATCGTGGAAGGTGTCCGTGTGCGGAAAGAAGCCGTGCTGGGAGCCAATGTGGTCATCACCCGGTCAACAAGGATCATCGACGTTACCGGCAGGGAACCGGTCGAATACAGGGGTGAAGTGCCCGAACGCTCGGTGGTGATCCCGGGCAGCTTCCCGAAGAAATTTCCGGCCGGCGAGTTCCAGGTCGCCTGTGCACTGATCATTGGGAAAAGAAAGACTTCAACAAATCTGAAGACCTCACTCAATGAGGCTCTTCGCGAATATGACCTGCAGGTATAGCATTCACCCGCAACCGCCAGTACCGATGAAAAAGATACTGATCATACAAACAGCCTCTATCGGCGACGTCATCCTGGCAACGCCCCTGCTCGAGAACCTGCATCGCGCATTTCCCGGGGCTGCCATCGACATGGTGGTGAAGAAGGGCAACGAACCGCTCTTTGCCTCACACCCCTTCCTCGGAAAGCTATACATATGGGACAAATCGGAACACAAACTCAGAAACTTTTATCATATCCTGAAGCAGGTGCAGGCTGAACGCTATGACCTCGTGGTAAACGTTCAGCGGTTTTTCCTGACAGGGCTGCTCACCGCATTTTCGAGGGCCAGGCCTACGGTCGGATTCAACAAAAACCCGCTCTCCTTCTTCTTCTCCCGCAGGGTAAAACACAGGATCAAAAATGCCGGCTTCCACGAAACCGAGCGAAACCTCCTGCTGATCGGCCATCTTGTCGGGGAAACAGAAAAAAGGCCTTGCCTCTATCCCTCGGTGCAGGACGACGCACGCACATCGCAATACAAGACCCACCGCTATATCTGTGTGGCTCCCGCTTCGCTCTGGTTTACCAAACAGTTCCCTGCCGCTAAATGGATAGAATTCCTCCAGGGACTGGATGGCGACGACATTTATGTATATTTTCTGGGATCAGAAACCGACCGGGCACTTTGTGAGGAGATCATCAGGGGTTCGGGACTGCCTCATACCCTGAACCTCGCCGGCAGGCTCAGCCTGCTTGAAACAGCATCGCTGCAAAGAGACGCTGTCATGAACTTCGTCAACGACTCGGCCCCCATGCACCTGGCCTCAGCCGTGAATGCCCCGGTGACGGCAATTTTTTGTTCAACAATTCCGGCCTTTGGTTTTGGACCTTTGTCGGAAGATTCGTATATTGTGGAAACCGGCCGGCAACTGGCCTGCAGGCCATGCGGATTGCATGGCTTAAGAGAATGCCCTGAAAAACATTTTGATTGCGCCTTAACCATCCAAAAAGAAGATCTGCTCGACAGGATCAATTGAGATGCCATGAATGATAAGATAAGAGAAGAAATACAAAATGCACTGGTTTACCTTACAAAAGGAAAGATGATCCTTTACCCCACGGATACCATCTGGGGCATAGGCTGTGATGCCACGAATTACAATGCCGTGGAACGCATATACAAACTCAAGCAGCGTGTCGAAACCAAGAGCATGATCGTGCTGCTTGATGATGCCGCCAAATTATCGGATTATGTTAAGGAAATTCCCGGGATTGCCGTCGACCTTGTCAACAACATCGAAAAGCCGCTCACGGTGATCTATGAGGGCGCAAAGGGATTGGCAAAGAATGTGGTGGCTGCCGATGGCAGCATTGCCATCAGGGTGACAAAGGATGAATTCTGCCGGGAGCTGATCAGGCAGTTCGGGAAGCCCATCGTGTCGACATCGGCCAATATCTCCGGCACCACCGACCCGGTAGCCTTCTCCCAGATACCCTCGGTGATCAGGGAAGGGGTCGATTATGTTGTTGACCATAATCGCGACAGGATCGTCAAAGCCAGGGCTTCAAGGATCATCAGGCTCTTTCCAGGCGGGGAATTCACAGTAATAAGAAAATAGAACATGGTCAGGCTCGCAATCATCCAGTTCACTCCCGTATTGTGAAATATTGAGGCCAATATTGCGCTGGTGGAATCGTATCTCAAAAAACTTTGTGAGGCAGACCTGGTGATCTTGCCCGAGCTTGCCTCTTCTGGGTATAATTTCGGTG
>CAZHYA010000347.1:0-2087 GCA_964536525.1 uncultured Bacteroidales bacterium
GGGTCATATTATCAGTTGCATCGCCTGAACAGGGCGCAAGAGGTGTTGCCGTGAGGGTTAAAATTACTGAACCCGCGGTGAGGTCAGCTGTGCTGGGGGTATAGGTGGCCGTGAGGGTGTTCCCGTTCGTAAATGTCCCCGTGCCCGAGCTGGCCCAGGAAACCGAGGCGTAGTTCGATGCAGTACCAGTGGTAGTAAAGTCAGACCCTTCGCAGATGGATGCGTCAGCACCGGCATTGGCGTTGGGTGCCAGCTGAAAATCCAGTGTCATGTCATCCGTAGCATTTCCTGAGCAGGGGGCGATTGGCGTGGCGGTGAGGGTCAGGGTCACAGAACCGGCGGTGATGTCAGCTGCGCTGGGGTTGTATGTGGCCGTGAGGGTGTTGCCGTTGGTAAACGTACCCGAACCTGATGTGCTCCACGATACTGCCGTATAATTGGTGGCCGAGCCTGAAAGGGTATGGGAATCGGTTTCGCAAATGCTGGCATCGCTGCCTGCATTGGCTGTTGGTGCATCCTGTATGGTTAATACCATATCGTCGGTAGCATCGTCGGTGCAGGGAGCTATGGCATAGGCTGTCAGGGTCAGGGTACCGGTGAGGGCCGTGAGGTCGCCCGAACCCGGTGTATAGGTGGCTGCCAGGAGGGTTGCATCATCAAAGGTGCCGTCGCCGGAGGTGGTCCAGAGCACCGACGACTGGTTGGTGGCAGAACCGGAGAGGGTGTAACTGTCAGTCTCACAAACATCATCATCTGCACCGGCATTGGCCGTCGGGCTGGTGATCCCGGTCAGGGCGGGAACCGCTGTACCCAGGGAAGTGAAAACTTCGTCGTAACCCGGTGTATATGTTGCGGAAACACAGATCACTTCAACCCCGGCACTGTTGTCCCAGAAACGGTAAATAATCGTGTTACCTGAAGTAAAGCCATCCTTTGCCGGTGTCAGTGGGTCGTCGGTGCTGGCAACGACGGGCAGGGGAGACCCACCTATAGGACCCGTAAGGACATAGGAACCCACACAGATCTCGGTGGCACCGTCAACATCGAAGATACCGATCTCATCCCCGGCGCCAAGACCGGTCCCGTCGAGGGTTGCTGAGGTCACCAGGATGTTCATGGGCTGGTAAACACTTGAATATACAGGCACAAAATGTTGGGCTGAAACGGAATTTATGATGAAAAAGAAAATCCCGAAAATGACGAGGAAGCGTTTAAATCTTTTCATTTTTTGACTGGTTTTGTTATTTGGTTATACAGCTTTTTTAGTGCTATGTTGCTTTTTTGCCTTATTTTCATGATAGATCATCAATGCAGGATCATTTTCTTTACGGCGCTGAAGCTGAATTTTTGCCCGGTTGCTTCAATGCGGTAATAGTACATGCCTGGATCGAGGGTTGCCCCGTCAATGTTTACCAGGTGTTTCCCTTTCTGCAGGTCGCTGTTGCTTACAACTGCTGCAAGCCTGCCGTAAACGTCGTAGATGCCAAGGAATACATGTGCATCCCCTGCGATGCCGAATTCAATACTGGTCTGGTCCGTGTATGGGTTCGGGAAGTTCTGCCCCAGAAAATTCACTCCTGAAGAGGCGGCTTCTCCGGTGCCGAGGCTGCTGATCTTAAGTCCTGTGGCAAAAGTGCCCAGGGGCAGGTAATTATCGTTCCCTCTGAGCACACCAGTGGCCTGTGCTTCGTACACCTGGCCGGCATCCTTATCCCAGTATCGGAAAGAGATCATATTTCCCGCTTCAAACCCGTCCTTCTCTGCGCTTAACGGGTCATCGGCACGGGCCGTGATCAGGTAATGGTTTCTCGAAACATCTTCAACGACCAGGCTCCCCGCTTCCGTGTTTCCGTCGAAAACAGCGATCTCATCACCTATGCCTGCTTCAAAACCCTGGGTTTCGATCTGGCTGATAATAATATTCATCGGCATGTAGGGGTTGGTGGGCAGGAAGGTGAAGTATTCGTTCTTTGCAGGCACAGACCTGACAAAAGGTTCTTCCCCCTTGGCGGGCTCTGTGTGCGTAAGCGTGCAGTTCGTGTTCACGTTGATGTAGTAGCCTTCGTCGGGCTCGAAATTAATGATGG
>CAZHYA010000347.1:2145-2912 GCA_964536525.1 uncultured Bacteroidales bacterium
ACCCGCTTCGTCGATCACCTTGACCAGGTAACCATCGTCAATAATGTCCTGCAATACCGTCATGGCGTCCTGGGCCACATCCACGGGGTAGCCCATAATGTTCCAACCCGCCGAAAGGGGGATGTCGAAAGGATAGGTGATGGCGGTACCTTCGATGACCAGGTCGTCGCTTCCCGACAGGTTGATATAGTAACCTTCGGTGTTGGCCATGTCACCAATAGTGTTCATCCAGCTGCCTACGATATACTGGATAAAGCCACCCGACTCATCGCTGACCTTTACCAGTGTGGATCCGTCGACGAGCGGTTGCACGATGTTCATCATGTTCATGGAGGCCGGCACCACGCAGAACGACATCATGTTCCATCCGGCGCTGAGGTTGATCTGCTGGTTGGCTTCGGCAGCCTCAACACCTGTGATGCTCACATCGTCCACCATCCAGTAATATCCCCAGGTGCCGGTGTAGTTCCATTTGAACATGACCGACGATTCCCCTGCAACCTGTGCCGTCATGTCCTGGTTGAAGGCCAAAGCGTTGTTAGTGGTCGCTGTCCATGTTTGAATTGTTGTCCATGAGGACCCACCGTTGATACTGTAGGCCAGGGTTCCTGATGACCCGGAATATGACCTGAAATAGTGCTCAAAATAAAGGTTAACCGAAATGTAACCCGAAAGATCGAATTCCGGGGTCACGAGGCCAGCGTCCTGCGAGATCAATTGATACGGGCATTTATCACTTTGAAAAGCAAAAATAATGGATAATGAGA
>CAZHYA010000348.1:0-2888 GCA_964536525.1 uncultured Bacteroidales bacterium
AAAGGTGCTGATCAGCGAAGCAAACCTTTTTGATTAGTCGGGCATGTACCTCAGGGGTGATGTGGAACCCCATACCCTGAAGGGGAAGTTCCCGCGTGTGGTGGTGAAGGATACACTCAGGCGCGACCGCGACCTGCTGCCCGTTGAACGGGCCGACTATATTGCCCGCACCCCGGGCAAGCGCAGCTTCCCCTGGCGGGTGATCGCCATAGCTCCCGAAGATAAGGACATCATCACCAACCAGATGGTGTTCCTGCTCTCGGAACCCTCACGCATCGAAGACCCATCGTGGATCAAACCCGGCAAAGTGGCCTGGGACTGGTGGAATTACAACAACATCTATGGTGTTCCTTTCGAGGCGGGCATCAACACCGAAACCTACAAGTATGATGTAGACTTTGCCTCGGCCCATGGCATTGAATACATCATCCTCGATGAAGGATGGTATGTGCTGGGCGACCTCACGGCCATCAATCCCGACATCGACATGCCGGCCCTCCTTGCACATGCCAGGGAAAAGAATGTAGGCGTGATCCTCTGGGTGGTATGGAAAACCCTCGATGACCAGCTGGAGCTTGTCATGCCCATGTTCGAGGCCTGGGGCGTCGCCGGCCTGAAGGTTGACTTCATGCAGCGCGACGACCAGTGGATGGTGAACTACTACTGGAGGATAGCGGAGGAAGCCGCGAAGCGTAAGATGCTGGTGGATTTCCATGGAAGCTACAAGCCTGCAGGATTGCACCGCACATGGCCCAACGTGCTGACCCGCGAAGGCGTGCGGGGCATGGAGTGGGGCAAGTGGAGCGACAAGGCCACACCGGAAATGGCCGTCACCCTGCCTTTCATCCGCATGTGGGCCGGGCCGATGGACTATACGCCGGGGGCCATGCTCAACGCCACCAAAGAGAACTTCCGGCCGGTGATGCGCAAGCCCATGAGCCAGGGCACCCGCTCGCACCAGCTGGCCATGTACGTGGTGTTCGAGAGCCCGCTGCAAATGCTGTCCGACAATCCGACACACTACCTGCACGAGGAAGAATGCATGGAGTTCCTGTTGGAAGTGCCGGTAGTATGGGACGAAACGCTGGTGCCGGATGCCAGGCTGGGCGACTATGTCGTGGTTGCGCGGCGCAAAGGCCACGAATGGTATATCGGCGCCATGACCGACTGGGATGCCAGGGAGGTGGAGATCGACCTGTCATTTCTCGGCGACAGGAAATATGAGGCCACCATCTGGAAGGATGGGCCCAACGCCCACCGTAATGCACAGGACTACGTGAAGGAAAGCATCATCGTCGACAAGGATACCAGGCTTAAGATCAGCATGGCCCCCGGAGGGGGATGGGCGGCCATACTTTCGATCGTCAGGTTGTAGGCCGTCGCCGGCATTTGCATGGCAGCGGCATTGCCGGATAAAGAAATAGGTTAAATTTGTATCCCTCACTTACTCAAAAACGAATCTATTCCGATGGAAAGCAGAACGAACAACAATCTCATCCCGATCATCATCATAGGGTTCCTGTTCTTTATCTTTGGTTTTGTCACCTGGCTTAACGCCACCCTCATCCCTTACCTGCGGATCGCGTGCGAACTTACGGCCTTCGAATCTTTCTGGGTGACCTTTGCTTTCTATATATCCTATTTCGTGATGGCGCTGCCTTCTTCCTGGGTGCTGAAAAAGACCGGGTTCAAGAATGGGATGTCGGTAGGATTGCTCACCATGGCCATCGGGGCGCTGGTCTTCATCCCTGCCGCCATGACCAGGACTTACGGCATGTTCCTCACCGGCCTTTTCATCCAGGGCACGGGGCTGGCGATATTGCAAACGGCCTCCAACCCTTACGTAACCATCCTGGGCCCTATCGAAAGCGCCGCCAGGCGGATCAGCATCATGGGGGTTGCCAATAAGTTTGCCGGCATCCTCAGCCCGGTGATCCTCGGGGCCATACTGCTGGAGGGTGCCGATGACCTGACCGCACAGCTTGCAGCACTCGGGAATTTTTCAAAGCTTTTCATGCTGGGTGAACTGGGGGCCGTGCTCAACGCCTTCCTGCTCGACAGCATGGCCACCAAGGTGATCAATCCTTATATCGTCATGGCCGGGGTACTGGTAATCCTTTCCGGCCTGGTAAGGTTCTCCTCCCTGCCCGATATCGAGGCGGAAGGAGATGCGGAAGATGAAACCGTGGCAAGCCGGACCAGCATCTGGCAGTATCCTTACCTGCTGCTGGGTGTGCTTACCATATTTGTATATGTGGGCGTGGAAGTGATCGCGGTCGACACCCTTATCGGCTACGGCAACTACCTTGGCTTCGAGTTTTCTGAGGCTAAATTCTTCGCCTCCTTCACGCTCTTTGCCATGATCGTGGGATACTTTGTGGGCATCATCGCCATCCCGAAATATATCTCGCAGTCCAGGGCATTACAGCTATTCTCCGTGCTCGGCATGCTCTTCACCATCATTGCTGCCAGCACCACGGGCTATACCTCCATCCTGATGATCGCTGCCCTGGGTTTCGCCAACAGCATCATGTGGCCTGCCATCTGGCCCCTGGCCATCGAAGGGCTCGGCAAATTCATAAAGACAGGTTCGGCCCTGCTTATCATGGGGATCGCAGGCGGAGCGCTGTTGCCCTTGCTATACGGCTACCTGGCCGACCTGGAAAGCGTAGGGGCATCAGGCGCCTACTGGAGCATGGTGCCCTGTTACATCTTTATCCTTTTCTTTGCAGCCAGGGGGCACAGGATCGGCAAACGCATCAAAACTTACTGACCATGAAACCAGCACTTGTTATTCTGGCTGCCGGGATAGGCAGCCGCTACGGAGGACTTAAACAGATGGACGGGATCGGGCCCGGAGGGGAAAGCATCATCGACTATTCGGTGTT
>CAZHYA010000349.1:0-2882 GCA_964536525.1 uncultured Bacteroidales bacterium
GGTTCTCTGCCATGATGGCCAGCGCCTCCTCCACCAGTGCGAACATCTGGTGCAGGCGGTTCCTGATCGCCTGTACAAAATAGATGTTCTCCTTATTCTTTTTGAAGATGCTCATGGTCATCTTCTGGCAGGAATCGCCGATGCTCTCCAGCTCATCGATCACCTTCAGCATCTTGCGCACCTCCTCCGTGCCGGTGTCGCTGAGCTTGTTCTCGGAGATCCTCGACACATAGGTGTTGATCTCAACCTCGATACGGTCGATGATGCTTTCGTATTTTCTGATCTTCTTGAAAAGCTTGTCGTAGGGCTTATCTTCTTTCTCCATAAGGAAGAGGGGTACCATGCCGAACATTTTCCTCACCAGGCTGGCCATGAACGAAATTTCTTTCTTTGCCTGGACGATCGAGAGTTCGGAAGTCGACACCAGGGAGGATTCGATGTGGCGGAGCAGAAACTTTTCCTTGCCCCTGTGCTTGCTGTCGGGGATCAGCATGGTCATGAACTTTTCGGTTTTAGGCAGCAGCAGCATGAAGATGGCGGTGTTGATCACGTTGAAGGCGGTGTGGAAGATGGCCAGGGCCATGGGGATGCTCTCCGGGTTGCTGTAGGGTGAAGCGTTGGCGGTATGCTGCAGTAACACGTCGATGCCTTGAATGAAATATTTGAAAACCAACAGCATCCAGATCACCCCCGTCAGGTTGAAGAGCAGGTGAAAAAGCGCTGCCCGCTTGGCTGAGCGGTTTGCCACCAGGGCTGCGATGTTGGCTGTGATGGTGGTGCCGACATTCTCGCCCAGCACCATCGCGGCAGCGATGTGGTAAGGGATCCATCCGTCGACCGCAATGACGAAGGTCAGGGCCATCACGGCGCTCGACGACTGGAAGATCATGGTAAGCAAGATGCCGATGCCGACAAACAGCAACACCGAATAGAACCCGAAGCCGATAAGGTCTCTGAACCCCTGTACGAAGGGCGAATATTCATCCACGAAGGGGATGTTGGTCTTCAGGAATTGCAGTCCAAGGAAGAGGATGGCAAACCCGATGATGAATTCGGCCCATGAGCGCTGCCTGTTCTTTCCGGCAAAGAGCAGGGGGAGGCTGATCGCCACCAGCGGCAGGATGATGTTCATGATGCTGAAGGTCTTGCCGAAACCCAGCAGCACGATGATCCATGCCGTCACCGTGGTGCCGATATTGGCTCCCATGATGAGGCTGAAGGCGCGCCTGAGCGACAGCAGCCCGGCATTCACGAAGCTGACGATCATCACCGTGACCGCCGACGACGACTGTATGGCTCCCGTCACGGTGAGGCCCGACACGACGCCCCTGAAGTCGCTTGAGGTGATGCTCGACAACACCTTGCGCAAGCGCTTCCCTGCAACCTTCTGGAGGGATTCACTCATCAGGATCATGCCGTAAAGAAAGACCCCGAGCGACCCTATAATGGTCAGGATGGTCAAAATGATGTCGAAGGCACTCATGGCGATAGGCTTAGGGTGCAAAGATATGAAAAAGCGCCTGATGCGGATGTCCCGAAAAATCAGAAATCTTTGATTTCGTTGTTTTTCGTGGATCCCCGATCCCGGGAACCGGGAATCGGGACCGGATCACTAAAAATTAGAAGCGCCGGTCTTAGGGAGCCAGCCTGTCGGCCCACAGCTTCCATACGATCCCGTCGTGCCTGAGAAGATGCCCGAGCGCTTGCGGCTGCAGGGAGATGGTGATGCCTCCCATGGCGTAAGGAGCGATCTCGTAAGGGTTGTAGAAAAATCCGATGCTGTTCTCCGTGATAAAAAAGTTGCCGGTGGGGTCGATATGCTCTTCGAATAACCCCGCCTCTGTCAGCGGCTGGCCGGGCTCCAGGAAATGGTCATGCCTGAAACTGCTTTCGATCAGCTTGCTGAGGGCCTCTTCATAACCCTCAATGAAGATATCTTGCAGCTCCAGCTTTTTCAACGCTTCCGTGTCGAACACGAGGAAACGCGAAATGCCCAGCCCGTGCGCACCGCCCGTGAAGGCGTAGTTGTCGGCACGGTATACCAGCATGCCGCAACGGTTCATGTTCACGTAACTGCTGCCGGTCATCTCCCAGTTGAATGAATGGCCGCCCTCGTAGATGTCGATATTGGATTCGATGTATTTTCCGAAGTAGTCGTTGCTGAATGCCGTGAGCAGGGAGTCGTCGGCGACCTTTCCCTGAACCGGCTGCCCGAAGAAGGCTTTCAGGATCGCTTCCCTGATGGGACCCCATTCGGGCTTACCTTCGGGCAGGAGCAGCGACAGTTTGATTCGGGCGCGCGGCGACCCTGCCGTGTCGAGCAGGGCCGAATCCTTTTCCATGCAATATCCCGAAAGGGGGATGCTGCCGCGATAGTCTTCGCTGAGGGAGAATGACCGAACGTTGTGGCCGCTTATTCCACGGTAGGTTCCGCTGAAGCCCTCTCCTATCATACCCGAATACTCGGCCGTCTCCATATGCTGTTCCCAGGCGCTCACCGTGGCCACGCCATGCTCATCGATCTTTCCTTCCAGCCGTTGCGTCACGGCCATCCCCTCCAGCTCACCCTCGTCATGCCGCAGCCCTGTGAAGGTGCAGCTTCCCGTAATGTCCCCGTTAAGGATCAACAGGTCGGCCACCAGCGAATCCCTGCCGAGGGTGCCGCTCATATGATGGTAGGTGAGGCTGCAGGCACTTTCCTGGCCTGATGCAAACAGGGAGGCTGCGATGAGGATGGAGAGGGTGAGCACTTGCTTCATGATGTGGCATGTTAAGTGATAACAAATATAATGAAAAATGTGCTGTTTTCATGATCCCGTCAGCCTCCGGATCCGCTGCGCCGGCCCGGCAGCATACATGATGCTGCACCTGCTTTGAAAATT
>CAZHYA010000350.1:0-2882 GCA_964536525.1 uncultured Bacteroidales bacterium
AATATCTTCCTGTAGAGTGCCTCTGCCGTTTCAGGGTTGCGGTGGAGGTAGTTGTCGAGGTTGCGCTTCACAATATCGGTCACATAGTTCCTGATGGTAATGCCGTCGGGCTCCATCAGCTGCGAGCCGAGTTTCGTCTTGGTCTGCGATTCGAACACCGGCTCCTGCACCTTGATGCTCACCGCCGCAAGGATCGACGACCTTACGTCGCTGGTGTCGAAGTCCTTGTTGAAGAACTCGCGCACCGTCTTCACGATGGCTTCCTTGAACGATGCCAGGTGGGTGCCTCCCTGGGTGGTGTGCTGCCCGTTCACGAAAGAGTAGTATTCCTCCCCGTATTGCTTGGAGCTGTGGGTAAAGGCAAATTCGAGGTCATCCTCCTTGATGTGGATGATGGGGTAGAGCAGTCCGCCGTTGCCGTTGATGTTCTTCTCGAGCAGGTCGTGCAGTCCGTTCCTGGCAAACATCCTCTGGCCGTTGTATTTTATCGTAAGGCCATTGTTCAGGAACACATAGTTCCACAGCATGCTCTCCACATATTCATGGATGTAGTGGAAGTTGCCGAAAACTTCCTCGTCGGGGATGAAGGTGACAATGGTGCCATCGGCCTCATCCTTTTCCTTTGCCACATTTTCGTTCCTGATGATCTCGCCGCGCGAGAATTCCACCACCTTGGTCTTTCCTTCACGGATGGATTGAATGATGAAATTGGCTGAAAGGGCGTTCACGGCTTTCGACCCAACACCGTTGAGCCCCACCGCCTTCTTGAATACACTGGAGTCGTACTTGGCACCCGTGTTGATCTTCGACACACAGTCGACAACAGATCCCAGGGGGATGCCGCGGCCGTAATCCCTGATCCTCACCTGCTTTTCCTCGATATCTACTTCGATGGTCTTGCCATGGCCCATCACGAATTCGTCGATGGAATTGTCGATGATCTCCTTCACCAGAACATAAATGCCGTCGTCCTGCGAGGCACCGTCGCCCAGCTTGCCGATATACATGCCCGGACGCATCCGGATGTGCTCTTTCCAGTCGAGGGAACGTACACTCGCTTCGGTATAGTTTTCCGCCATCTTTCCCATTTTGGCAAAAATACTCATTCGGTCATTTGACGTAAAAAATTTCTTCGAAACTTATCAAATGCCCGCTGTTAACATCTTTTAGGGGATTTTTACCTGATTTATTAACAGGATTGCTAACCCCGGGGGTGGCAAGGTGGTATAAGTGACAGGCCACCTGCACGGAAACCGGGGTCCGGCAAAAGGCCATAACCTGCCGGCCATCTCCTGTTCAACGGTAATCCGCTTATTTGCGGACCCACTTCACAGCGATCCGCTTCGATCCATTATCCAGCAGCAGTATGTAAGTGCCACTCTCAACAGTTGAACAAGGATACTCAAATGAAGATTCCTGGCTGTCGACCATAAAATGGTCGATGAGCCGGCCGTTAAGGGAGTAGATTTCCGCTTTTATTGCTCCTGTCATATCATGTTCGACGAAGAAACGGTTGCCTGCAGGGTTTGGCCATAAGCGCAGCGGGGCTGATGCACAGGGGGCTTGTTCGGTGGTACCAACATAATTGTAGTTGATGAACACCCCTGTATCGGTACAGCAAAAAAGGGCGGGAGCGCTCATGCCAGGATTAATAGTGATCTGGTTGATGGCGAGGTTAGTAAGCCCATCATTCATAAAGTATAATTGCTGGTCGAGTGAATCCCAACGGGCGATGCCTACGTAGGGCGGCTGGGCGTTCTCTCCAAAGCCTACGAACACGTTTCCCATAAAGTCAGTGCCCACACAATTGATCCCTGTGGCCCAGAATTCCACGCTCCAGGTCAGGCCGTTGTCATTGGATGACCACAGCCCCGACGAATACGATTCGCCCGGAAAAACCCCGAAAAGCTTGCCATTGAGGTCATATTCCAGGTCGCTGATCATGGGGGCGCCCGGCGCAGTGACCCAGCTCATGCCTGCGTCGTTGGAAACATAGATATTATATTCAAGCCCCACCTGGCTAACAACATAATAACCATCGTAGATCTCCATGTTCACGATGTCAAGGCCGTCGAAAAAGGCCATATCATGCCAGTTCCCTATATCCTCCCAATATACCAGCCCGTTCCTGTGCCCGGTATAATACCGGCCAATGGCATCGTCGTAGCGGACGAAATGTGGCAAGGTGAGGTATTTCAGGGCGTATACGGTGCCGGATGATGGATCCAGGTAGTGTATGCCATCTTCCATGATCCATTCATGGGAACTCAGTATAAGCAAGATGTTATCTCCGTCGATATAGGATCCGTCGATCACAGGGCAAATGGCGAAATATGAATTCCACGTCTGCCCGTTGGGCTGGTAGAGGTATATATCATAAGAGCCTACCAGCCAGTGGTTGTCGTTATCAACATAAAACCTGATGCAATTGGCTTTGATCCCCTCAGGAGAGAATGGTTCCCATCCTGCCCGGACCAGTATGCTCAGGAACATGAGCAGGCTCAGCACGATGCTTTTCATATCTAAGAAATCTTAGTATAAAAGTATGCTGTATTCTTCCCAAAGTCAATAAAAGTGAAGACTATTTCCTGAAACGGGCATAGAGGCCCAGGAGTGCAGGAAAACGACTGAGCAGGATGCGTTGCCTGCGGTTTCTCATTATTTCCTTTCCCAGCGCAAGGCGGATCGACCTGTCATAGTTGCTCATGGCTTTCTGGCCCAGGTCCCCGCTGTGGAAACTGGCAGCAGCCTGCTTAGCAGCCAGCAAGCCGCTGATCACCGCCTTGTCTATCCCGTTGCCCATCAGGGGATCGGCCAGCGTGGCCGCATCGCCGGCAAGCAGGCAGGCATGGTCACTGTATGCCCTTCGCATACCACCGAGT
>CAZHYA010000351.1:0-2179 GCA_964536525.1 uncultured Bacteroidales bacterium
TTACAATGCTTCCGGCGAGATCGCGCAGCTGGCCGTGCAGGGGCCGCAGGCCCTCGAGGCCATGCAGCAGCTCACCGACGAGCCCATCACCGGCATGGAGTACTATACCTTTAAGAAGCTGCGCTTCGCGGGCGTCGACGGGGTGATCCTCTCCACCACCGGCTATACCGGTTCCGGGGGCTGCGAGATCTACATGGCCAACGAAGATGCGGAAAAGATCTACAGGGCCGTGCTCAAAGCAGGGGAGCCATACGGCATCAAGCCCATCGGCCTCGCCGCCAGGGACACCCTCCGGCTGGAGATGGGGTTCTGCCTCTATGGCAACGACATCACCGACAGCACCTCACCCATCGAGGCAGGCCTGGGATGGATCACCAAGTTCAGCGACGGCAACGACTTCATCGACCGCGCCTACCTCGAAAAGCAGAAGGAAGAAGGCCCGAAGCGCAGGCTGCGCGGCTTCGAGATGATCGACAAGGGCATCCCGAGGCAGCACTACGAGATCTGCACGGCCGGGGGCAAGGTGATCGGCGAGGTCACCTCCGGCACCATGTCGCCATCGCTGAAAAAGGCCATCGGCATGGGATATATCGAAACCGGGCACAACAACTTCGACAACGAGATCTACATCAGGATCAGGGAAAAGCTGGTGAAAGCCAGGATCGTCAGACTGCCATTCTACAAAACCACATAACCGATCATTTACTCAACATGAAAAAAAACACTTTTTTAATCATCGCTGCCATGGGTATCATCTTATCGTCGTGCAACGAAACGGAACAGAAAAAACAAGTTAAACAGGACGACTTCCGGTTTCTCACCGAGCAGTTCGCCGACCTCAGGATCATGCGCTACCAGGTGCCGGGTTTTGATTCGCTCGACCTGCAGCAGAAGAAGCTCGTTTATTACCTCCGCGAGGCTGCGCTGGCCGGCCGCGACATCATCTACGACCAGAACTACAAATACAACCTTGCCGTGCGCCGCACCCTCGAGGAGATCATGAAGAACTACAGCGGCGACCGTCAGACCGACGAGTGGCAGGAGTTCGTAGTCTACCTCAAGCGGGTATGGTTCTCCAATGGCATCCACCACCACTATTCGGGCGACAAGTTCGTGCCGGGCTTCAGCAGGGAATATTTCGCTCACCTGGCCAACAACAGCCCGGGCTCCGAGTTCCCGCTCTTCAAGGGGCTTGACCTGGGGGGCCTGATCGACCACCTGGGGGATGTCATCTTCGATCCCGCGGTGGCTCCCAAGAGGATAAGCAGCGATATCAGCGGCGACCTGGTCATGGGTTCCGCCTGCAATTATTATGAAGGGGTGACCCAGGCAGAGGCAGAGGCTTTCTACGATGCCATGAAGGTGCCCGGCGACGAAACGCCTATCTCCTATGGCCTTAACTCAAAGCTGGTGAAGGAAGATGGAAAGGTTGTGGAAGAAACCTACCGTGTTGGCGGCCTCTACGGTGAGGCCATCACCCGCATCATCTACTGGCTCGAGAAGGCTGCCACCGTGGCGGAGACGGAGAAACAGAAAGAAGCCCTCCTGGTGCTGATCGAATATTACCGCAGCGGCGACCTGGAGCTGTGGGACAAATATAATGTGATGTGGGTGGAAGAGCTCGCCCCCGAGGTGGACTATGTGAACGGCTTCATCGAAGTTTACGGCGACCCGCTGGGCATGAAGGCCAGCTGGGAGTCGGTGGTCAACTTCAAGGATAACGAGGCCACGAAGCGTACGGTGCTCATCAGCGAAAATGCGCAATGGTTCGAGGACAACTCACCCGTCGACCCGCGTTTCAAGAAGGAAGAGGTGAAGGGGGTTACGGCCAAGGTCATCACCGTGGCCCAGCTGGGCGGCGACTGCCATCCCAGCACGCCCATCGGCATCAACCTCCCCAATGCCGACTGGATCAGGAAGGATCACGGTTCCAAGTCGGTGACCATGGACAACATCACCTATGCCTACGACCAGGCCAGCCTGGGCAACGGCTTCCTTGAAGAGTTCTGCGCCTCGCAGGAGGAGATCGACAGGGCAAAGGAGTATGGCTATATGGCCGGCAACATCCATACCGACCTGCACGAATGCCTGGGCCACGGCTCCGGACAGCTGCTGCCGGGAACCAGCCCTGAGGCACTGAAGAACTACGGCTCCGCACTCGAGGAATCGCGCGCCGACC
>CAZHYA010000351.1:2189-2852 GCA_964536525.1 uncultured Bacteroidales bacterium
GGGTTCCTGGAGGAGTTCGCTTACAGCAAGGAGGAGATTGATCGCATTAAGAAGTACGGTTTCCTGGCCGGGAACCTGACCACTGATATGCACGAGTGCCTCGGACATGCGGCGGGCCAATTGCTGCCTGGAACCAGTCCGGAAGCCATGAAGAACTACCACTCCGCCCTGGAAGAAGCCCGTGCGGATCTCTTTTCGCTCTACTACATCATGGACTCCATGATGATCACGCTGGGACTCTTTGACAATATGGATATAGCAAAGGCCGAGTACGACGGGTACATCCGGAACGGTTATATGACTCAGCTGGTGCGCATCCAGCCGGGAAAGAACGTGGAACAGGCTCACATGCGCGGACGCAAGCTGATCGCCACCTGGGTTTTTGAACACGGTAAAGAGAAAAACGTCATCGAACGGATCACCCGCGACGGCAAGACCTACCTGAAAATCAACGACTATTTAGCCCTGAGAGGACTGTTCGGACAACTCCTTGCCGAGATCCAGCGGATCAAGTCGGAAGGTGATTTCAATGCCGGAAGAGACCTGGTTGAAACGTATGCGGTGATCGTTGATCCAGCGCTTCACAACGAAATGCTGGAGCGGTACGCGAAACTGAACATCGCTCCGTATGCCGGCTTCATCAACCCGGTGCTGGTTCCGGTG
>CAZHYA010000352.1:0-2844 GCA_964536525.1 uncultured Bacteroidales bacterium
GGTTTCACCCGGAGTTATTATTGTGGAATCCCTGCGGGATCGTCAATACCTGCCATCCCCTTAACAAAAAGCATGAATGATGATAGATTAGTGGTTATGATATGTGAGGAATGGATTGCTGGATGCTTGATGCCGGATGCCGGATGCCGGATTCTAGGTGCTGGGGACTAGGGACTGGGGACTGGGTGTCCCGAAAAACCAGAAATCGGGTCCGATGACTGAAAATTGGGTGCAAGGTACAGGGTGCAGGGATTTAACAGATCCCGGATCATAATACGTGGTACGTAATACCTTGTACTTTAAAGTTCAGAGTTCAGAGTTCAAAGTTCAGAGTTCAGAGTTCAACTGCTCATAACTTCCTCTTCGCAAGCAAGATATATTCCCGGTTTCTTGCTTTCGGGTTTTTTTTACCGTAATTTTAATAAACATTTTTAAAATAAATGATCATGAAAAGGAAAGCTACCTTGTTCCTGCTGGCAGCCTGCCTTCTGGCTTTTGTGCTGCCGGCGCATGCCCAGACCTATGTGTATAAGCTGAGCGAGAACTTCCTCGCCAACGTGGCCGGGGCGCCGCCCCTGGTGCAGATCCCCAACAACGGCGGCCTGACCGGCGATTTCACCACCCGCACGGTGCCGGCCACCACCTGCGAGCAAGGCGGCACGGCCGGCGGGTACTTCTTCGAGGACGATGCCGGGCTGCAGTTCACCTGTCCCGAAGGCTTCATCAGCGAATCCTATTCGCTCTCGATGATCTTCCAGGTGGATGAACTCATCTCCCCGCCCGCCTGGGTCAGGATCCTCAGCTTCACACATACCGACGACCACGGGATCTATATCTACCTGACCAACCCGCCCACCAACGGCACCCTCGACTTCTGGCCATACGGCACCGTAGGCGAAACGAACTTCTTCGATACGGAGAACTTCTACCAGCTGATCCTTGTCAGGGATGCCTCGGGGCTGATCAAGGTGTACATTAACGGCAGCGAGTTTGCCCAATACGACGACAGCGGCACCCAGGAATACAGGTTCCATGAGCCCGACAACTACCTGATCTTCTTCAGGGACCACCCTTCGGTACTGGCCGACGAGGCCTCGCCCGGCTTTGTATCCAACATCAAGATCACCAACCAGGCCTGGAGCGGGAGCGAGGTGAGCCAGGAGTGGGACGACTTCTGCGCCTCGCTGCTGAACATCGCCGAACCGCAGCCGGCCACCTTCCGCCTGTACCCCAATCCCGCCAGGGATAAACTCACCGTCGAGCCGGGCAGCAGGGTCAGCGGTGCCGAACTCATCGTAAGCGACCTGACGGGAAAAGTGCAGCTGCGGCAGACCTTCAGCGGCAATGCATATAACCTCGACATCAGCACCCTCCCGCAGGGCCTTTACTTCCTGAGGATCAACGAAAACGGGAAGAACAGCGTGATGAAGTTCGCGAAAGAATGATATGCGGGACGCGGGACGCGATATGGGGTGCGCGGTACGGGGATCAAACATGGCCCATTTTGAATGGCTCATGCTGCATTTTCCATATAATTGAAAATGTCCCATCGCCCATTCCATTGTACATACAGAATACCGAATACAGAATCCCAAATCAAAAGGCCTTCTCGATTTCTCGAGAAGGCCTTTTGTTGCCCGATCAGGTCTTTAATTTATCAAATGTGTAAAAATGAAATACCACGTTAAAAACATATAATATCAAGACACGCCTCAAAGAAGCAGGTTATATTCTCACGGTTCCGCGGACCCGTGAAGTCATTACATCTCATCATAAGAATCCTCTTCGAATACCATCTTCTTTGGAAGAAGTGCGATGATCTCGGCGGAAATTTCCTCAATTGATTTGCTGGTCACATTGATCTTTTGCCAGTTGGAATGAGTGTCGAATATCCGGTTGGCGTAATTTATTTCTTTTCTTACATATACCGGGTCGGCATAGTTACCCGTATTACCTCCCAGGTGTTCATCGCGTGCACGGCGTAACTGGACCAGCCGCGAAGGATAAGTGGTGAGACAGAATATCTTTTTGTCTGATATCTTGAGTACTTCTTCAGGAACAGGAAAATCCAGTATGATCGGCACGTTCGCTACATACCAGCCCCTGAATGCAAGATATATACTCAGGGGCGTCTTAAATGTCCTGGACACGCCTAAGAGGATGATCTCAGCCTGGTTAATATGCTGGATCCGCTTACCGTCATCATGCTTGAAGGCGAATTGCATGGTTTCAATCTTACGGAAGTATGCATCGTTTAAAACGCGGAATAATCCCGGTTCTTCTGAAGGATTGGCAGAAAGGTGATCGGAAAGCCTGTGAAGCAATGGACCCATCAGGTCGATACTTTCAACGTTATGTATGCGTGCAAGCCTGACAAGTTCTTCCCTGATCTTATCTGTTACAAGTGTATGAACGATAATAGCCTTTTCCGTTTTTGCCCTTGAGACGATCAGCATCACCTGTTTTATATCGAGGATGGCGCTGAATCTTATAATTTTGGGATTACTCCCCTTGAATTGTGTTAATGCGGCTTTAACGGCTTGCTGGGCAGTCATGCCGGTACCATCGGATATGACAAAGATTGTAGGCATCTAATGCTAAAATAAGGAAAAAATAGGAATTACAATTGGTCTTATTGCAACTGATATCTTTCCTGAGTAAATGAAGCATGTATTGAGCGAATTCGAAATGCCCGGAATAAAATCCGCGGAGCTCTGCTAAGCCAATGGCTCATGCTGCATTTTTCATATAATTGAAAATGGCCAATCGCCCATTCCATTGTACATACAGAATACAGAATCCCAAATCAAAAGGCCTTCTCGATTTCTCGAGAAGGCCTTTTGT
>CAZHYA010000353.1:0-301 GCA_964536525.1 uncultured Bacteroidales bacterium
GGCGTCCCTGCAAAGTTTCATCATACTGAGCACTATGTCGGGATGGGTGTAGTAGCCGGGATGTACCCATGGGCTATTCACCAGGAAACCTGCGCTTTGTCCCGGGCTGATGAAGGATCCTATCCCCCCGAAAGGTTCAAGGGCCTGGGGCAGTCCCGACATGGGGTCGCCAGAAGGGATGCTCACGATATCAGGTGTTTCGCCTGTGATCCCAGCCCTGATCAGGCGGGGTAGCATGGCTGCACCTACTACGGTGCCGCCAATTGCAAAAGATGATTTAAGGAAGTTTCGCCGGCTGAGA
>CAZHYA010000353.1:311-2835 GCA_964536525.1 uncultured Bacteroidales bacterium
ATGTAGCAAATATAATATTTGGGATGGTCTTATGCAAGGAATTCCCGCAAAATGAAATAGTGGTGAGGCGCCATAATTTCCGAAATATAAAATCATTTCTTAGCTTTGGTTAAACTAAACGAACAATTTCATGAAAAGAAATACAATAATGATTGTGGTTGGCATGCTCATGCTGATGCTTTACGATCCAGCCGCAGGGCAGGAAGATGACAAAAAATCCCCCCTTGATGCATCCACTTTCTCGGGGCTGGAATTGAGAGGCATAGGGCCTGCCTTTAAATCGGGGCGCATTGCCGACATTGCCATGCACCCTGGAGATAACAGCACCTGGTATGTAGCCGTGGGATCGGGAGGCGTATGGAAGACCATCAACGCGGGAACCACCTGGGAACCCGTCTTCGACAGCCAGAAAGTATATTCCACAGGCTGTGTGACCATCGATCCCAACAATCCGCATACCGTCTGGGTCGGGACCGGCGAAAATGTCGGGGGAAGGCATGTTGGCATAGGCGATGGCGTATACCGCAGCGATGACGGTGGAAGCAGCTGGAAAAACATGGGGCTGAAAACGAGCGAACATATCTCAAAGATCATCGTCCACCCCTCAAATTCCGATATCATATGGGTGGCTGCACAGGGGCCGCTCTGGAACAAAGGCGGCGAAAGAGGTGTTTACAGGTCGGCCGATGGTGGCAAGACATGGGAAAAGTCCCTCGGAGATGAAGAATGGGTGGGTGCCACCGATATCGTGATGGACCCGCGTAATCCTGATGTGCTCTACGCCGCCACCTGGCAGCGCCACCGCAACGTGGCGGCCTATATGGGTGGAGGCCCGGGTTCGGGGATTCATAGATCCACCGACGGTGGAAAGACCTGGATGCAGCTGAAAAAAGGCCTGCCTTCGGGAAACCTGGGCAAGATCGGGCTGGCCATCTCACCGCAGGATCCCGACATTATCTATGCTGCCATTGAGCTCGACAGGAGGACTGGTGGCATCTACCGATCCGCTGACCGCGGTGCCTCATGGGAAAAGCAGTCGTCGACCGTCTCAGGGGCTACCGGGCCGCACTATTACCAGGAACTGGTGGCCAGTCCACACGTGTTCGAGAAGATCTACCTCATGGATGTGTGGGTGCAGGTGTCGGACGACGGGGGTAAGACCTTTGAGCGGATGAACGAACGCGAAAAACATTCAGACAATCATGCCCTGGTCTTCAGGGATGATGACCCCGACTATATGCTTATGGGCACCGACGGGGGCCTGTATGAAACCTTCGACGATGCGAAGACGTGGAGGCACATTGCCAACCTGCCGGTGACGCAATTCTACAAGGTGGCCCTGAACGATGCAAAACCGTTCTACTATATCTTTGGCGGTACGCAGGACAATGGTTCGCAGGGCGGGCTGTCGCGTACCGACAAGTGGGAAGGGATAACCAGCGAAGACTGGAAGGTGGTTTATGGCGGCGACGGCCACCAGCCGGCTACCGAGCCTGGCAATCCCGACATCGTTTATTGCGAGTCGCAGCAGGGTTACCTGGGCAGGGTCGACCTTATCACCGGAGAGTCGGTGAGCATCAGGCCGCAACCGCTGGAAGGGGAGAAGCACGAACGGTTCAACTGGGATTCACCGATCCTGGTGAGCCCCCATCAGCCCACCAGGCTGTATTTTGCCAGCCAGCGTGTCTGGCGTTCCGACGACAGGGGCGATAACTGGAGGCCGGTGTCGGGCGATCTCACCCGAAACCAGGAAAGGCTTACCCTGCCCATCATGGACCAGACCTGGAGCTGGGATGCCACCTGGGATGTGGATGCCATGTCGCAGTATAATACCATCACTTCGCTGGCCGAATCACCATTGTTGGAAGGCCTGATATATGCAGGCACCGACGATGGCCTGATCCAGGTGACCGAAGATGGCGGGCAAAACTGGAGAAAATACGAAGTGGGCAGCATGCCCGGTGTGCCGGGAACAGCATTCGTGAACGACCTTAAGGCCGACCTGTTTGATGTAAACACGCTGTATGTGGCCCTCGACAATCATAAGTTCGGTGATTACAAGCCTTATTTGCTCAAAAGCACCGATCGGGGGAAAAGCTGGAAATCCATAGCCGGCGACCTGCCTGAAAACCACCTGGTGTGGCGTGTGGTGCAGGACCACATCAAGCCTGAGCTGATGTTCGCGGCAACCGAATACGGGATTTTCTTCACCATCGACGGAGGCGGAAAATGGATAAAACTGACCGGCGGCATCCCCACCATCTCCTTCCGCGACCTGGCGATACAGAAAGAATGGAACGACCTGGTGGGGGCATCGTTTGGCCGGGGATTCTTCATTTTTGATGATTACGGTCCGCTCCGCAATATCTCGGAAGAGAAGCTGAAGGAAGAGGCCAGCATCTTCCCGGCAAGAAACGCTTTGCTTTACACTCCGAAATACGGTTCGGGGGATTCGGGTTCGGATGTGTTCAAAGCCGATAATCCGCCTTTCGGTGCCGTGATCACCTACCACCTGGCAGAAGGT
>CAZHYA010000354.1:0-2831 GCA_964536525.1 uncultured Bacteroidales bacterium
TCGGAATAGTTGCTTACGGTGAGGATGGTGTCCTTGAGGGATTCGCCCTTCGACACACTGGAGGACCCGGCTTCGCTGAATCCAACGATCTTGGCGCTGAGCTGTGAAGCCGCGCTCTCAAAACTCAGTCTTGTACGGGTGGATGGCTCAAAAAAGAGGGAGGCCACCACATGGTTCTCAAGGATCTTTTGCCGGGGGTTTTTCTCAAACTCGGCAGCCAGTTTCAGAATATAGAGCTGCTCGTCGAGGGTGTAGTCGCTGATGGATACCAGGCTTCGGTTTTTCATATGCTGTTGAGATTTATTGTCAAAAATAACCAATTATGATATCGTGGAAAGCGCATTTACCTGAAAGCTATCCAAAATTATTAACAATACAGGAGGCCTTTATATCTTGATCGCCGCATGCCTAATATTCATCCCAGCTTTTAATGCTTATATCTTCCATCGAATACCTGCAGAATGCGATGATGAAGGCACTGGCCAGCCTGGCATTGGTGATAAGCGGGATATTATGGTCGACCGCTGCCCTGCGGATATGGTAATCGTTGTATAGTTCGTCCTTTGTCAGGTTCTTGGGAATATTGATCACCAGGTCGATCTTTCTCTCCCTGATATAATCAATGGTATTGGGCTTTTTGGGGGAGTCGGGCCAGTGAAGGATGGTGGTCTTTATATGGTGTGACTTCAGGAAATTGGCGGTTCCCCCGGTGGCATAAAGATTATAGCCATTTTCCTGCAGGAGCCTTGCACTGTTGAGGAGTTCGATCTTTGACCTGGAGGGCCCGGTACTCAGCAGGATATTCTTACGGGGGATACTGTAGCCCACCGATAGCATTGATTTAAGTATGGCCTCGTAGTAATCTTCTCCGATGCATCCTACTTCCCCGGTGGAAGACATATCCACCCCTAGCACGGGATCGGCCTTGGCCAGTCGTGAAAATGAAAACTGCGGTGCTTTTACGCCGATGTAATCAAGTTCGAAAAGTGATTTGTCCGGCTTCTCCACATGGACGCCCAGCATGATCCTGGTTGCCAGTTCGATAAAATTGGTTTTCAGTACCTTGGAAACGAAGGGGAAACTTCTCGAGGCCCTCAGGTTGCATTCGATAACCTTGATGTCGTTATCACGTGCAAGGTACTGTATGTTGAAAGGCCCGCAGATATTCAGCTCCTCTGCGATCCTGTTTGTGATCTTCTTGATCCGGCGGATGGTTTCCACGTAAACCTTCTGTGGGGGGAACATCATGGTGGCATCTCCTGAGTGCACACCGGCAAATTCGATATGTTCGGAGATGGCATAGGCAATCACCTTTCCATGGTCGGCCACGGCATCCATCTCGATCTCCTTGGTGTTTTCCATGAAGCGGGATACCACCACGGGGTATTCCTTTGATACCATTGCGGCAAGCTCAAGGAAATGCTCCAGTTCCTCTTCGTTGGAAACGATGTTCATGGCTGCCCCTGAAAGCACGTAGGATGGCCTGACAATCACCGGAAACCCCACCTCGCGGGTAAATTGATGGATGCCGTCGATACTGGTGAGCTCTTTCCATTCGGGCTGATCCACACCCAACTCATCCAGCATGCTTGAAAACTTGTAGCGATTCTCGGCACGGTCGATGGATTCGGCCGATGTGCCGAGAATCCTCACGCCCTGACGGTGCAGCCTCATGGCAAGATTGTTCGGGATCTGCCCACCCACGGAAACTATGGTGCCTGCAGGCTTTTCCAATTCAATGATGTCGAGTGTCCTTTCGAATGAGAGTTCATCGAAATACAGGCGGTCGCAAATATCATAATCCGTGCTGACGGTCTCGGGGTTGTAGTTGATCATCACCGAACGGTAGCCCTCCTCCCTGACCGTTTCGATGGCGTTCACACTGCACCAGTCGAACTCGACGCTGCTTCCGATACGGTATGCTCCCGAACCCAGGACAATCACCGACTTTCCATCATGCTCATAAACGATGTCGTCAGATTCTCCATTATAGGTAATGTACAGGTAATTGGTCACTGCCGGATACTCGGCTGCGAGGGTGTCGATTTGCTTCACCACGGGCCTGATCTTCCTGTCCAGCCTGTCTTTTCTCACTGCGATGATCTCATCGTCGGTGCCGGTAAACCTTTCCCCGTATATCGCCCTTGCCAGCTGGAAATCAGAGAAGCCTGCCTGCTTGGCTTTTCTCATGAGATGGTCGGGCAGGCTTCCGACATCGTCATATTGCTCCAGTTGCTCGTTCAGCAAGTGGATATTGTGCAGTTTCTCCAGGAACCATCTGTCGATGCGTGTTTCCCGGTGAATGTCCTCGACCGACCATCCTTCCTGCATGGCCTGGCTGATGAGGAAGATGCGCATGTCGGTGGGCTGTGCCAGTCCCGCCCTGTAGTCGGTGGCCTCGATATCCTTGTTCCCGACAAAGCCATGCATGGCCTGCCCGGTCATCCTTAATCCCTTCTGAATAGCCTCTTCGAATGTCCGGCCGATGGCCATCACCTCTCCGACGCTCTTCATGCTGCTTCAGCTCTCTTTCGAGACCCCGAGAAATTTATTGAGGTCCCACCTTGGGATCTTGCAAACAATATAGTCGAGCGACGGCTCAAAGAAGGCGCTGGTGGTCCTGGTAACCGCATTCTTGATTTCCGGCAGGGAAAATCCCAGGGCAAGCTTGGCGGCGACAAAGGCGAGGGGGTACCCTGTAGCCTTTGATGCCAGGGCGCTCGATCGCGACAGCCGGGCGTTGACTTCTATTACCCGGTAATCTTCTGATCCGGGGTCGAGAGCGTACTGAACATTGCACTCCCCTACAATGCCGATATGCCGGATGATCC
>CAZHYA010000355.1:0-2819 GCA_964536525.1 uncultured Bacteroidales bacterium
GACGACCTCCCTGATCCTTAGCGTGTCGACCGTAGGCAGTTTAGGATTACGGTCTGCGGGGGGGCCGGCCTTCATGACCCTGGCAAGGGCATGGCCGAAGACCACCTCGTCGGAAAAGATCACGCGTCCCTTGTCGATGAAGTCCCTGATTTCCCTGCCGGCCGTCAGTGTCGACGGAAGGACCGGGAAGATAGGCTTCCGGGCTGAATTCATCTTTTCGTCGAGGAGAGAATACACATCATCGATGGGGACAAGGCCCGGGGTGCCGAAGATGACGGCCATGCCGTCGACCTCGTCGAATTTTTTGTCGCAATAGTCGATGATGGTGCCGAGCTGTCCGGCCGTCCCGGTGGCCAGGAAGTCGATGGGGTTTGCCACCGACGATCCCGGGTATAGCTGTTCCAGCAGCGCTTCGCTGTGTTCATTGTCGATGCGTGGTACCTGTAAGCCGTTATTCGACAGGGCATCCGTGAGCATGACCGCAGGGCCTCCTGCGTGTGTGATCACCGCGAGGCGCTTACCCTTAAGACCGGGATACATGAAGACGCTGGCCACAGCGATAAGCTCCTCCCTGCCGTAGCAGCGCACGATGCCGGCTTTCCGGAAGAGGGCATCCACGGCCACATCTGAGCTGGCCAGGGCTCCGGTATGCGACGAGGCGGCACGGCTGCCGGCTTCCGACGAACCCGCCTTGACGGCTGCAATACGGCAGCCCTTACGGATCAGGGATGCGGCATGTTTGAGCAGCAGGGCGGGCTTATTGATGGTTTCGATATAGAGCAGCTTTATCCGCGGACTTATCCCTTCTTCATAGGTCTCGTCCATATATTGCAGGATCTCCTCCACACCCATCTGGGCGCTGTTCCCAACACTGAACACCCTGGCAAAGGGCAGCCCCATGGGGATGCCGGCTTCCATGATGAAACAGGCCGTGGCTCCCGATCCGCTGATGAAATCACAGCCTGCCCTGTCGAGCCTGGGTATAGGCAGGGTGAACACTCCATGATATTCGGGGGTGAGCACTCCGATGCAGTTGGGCCCGATCAGGCTGCCGCCGGTCTCATTCACCGTTTTTACGATAGCCTGCTCCAGTAACCTGCCTTCCTCGCTTTCCTCGCTGAAACCGGCCGAAAGGATGATGAATCCCCTGGTGTTTTTCTTTCGCGCCAGCACCTCTACCGTGTCGGGGATATATTGCGCCGCGATGGCGATGATGGCAAGGTCAACGTCGGGAAGTTCGGAAGGATCCCTGAAGCACCTGATGCCCAGAACTTCATCTTCCTTCGGGTTGGTCACATATACCTTACCCTTGTATCCTCCGTCGAGGAGATTCTTCAGTACCTTCCCGCCGGGCTTGCGGATGTCGTTCGAACCGCCTGCCACCACGATGCTGCCGGGACTGATGAGTGCTTTTGTGATCATGCTGAAATGATTTATCCGGTTATGGCGGCCTCCTTGCATGCTGAAGCAGAATGCCACAAAAATGGCCGGTCAATGTACTGCGCTAAAATAGAAAAAATTGATATTTTCAATGGCGGAGGATGGCTATTCATACACAATATGAATAAGGGATCCAGGCAGTCTGCTCCGGCCCTGCCATCGGGCCTTCAGGCAGGGAAGCGCCAGATTACTTCAGCTTGCTGAACCGGCTGAAGTCGCCGGCACGGATCAGGGCATTCAATTCATCAACTTCATTGCGGTATTGCCCGCGTTTCCCGCAATCGTACATCACGGTAAAGGGATCCCTGTCGATGATCATCCCCAGCAGCTCATCCTTTGAAGGGGTCTTTTCGAGAGCCATATAGTCTGCGTAGGTAATGCCGAGAAACGCTGCATTTTCGTCGATGCCCCTGTTGTCGAGGAGGAAACCGTCGGCAAGCTCTGTGGGAAGGGCTGGCCTGCCCTTGTATTTAAGGTCGCCCGGAGCGGGAAAGGAGACGATATCATCCTTGGCCGCATTCATGATCACCGGGACCAGCTCATGATAATCGGCCCTGGTTTTATAGATGACGGCATCCGGCCCGGCGACGGCGATGCTCGTGCCGGCTGCAGCTTTGTCGGCCGACCTCTTTTCTGTGCTTGCGCATCCGAATGAGAATATCAGGGCAAGGATAAGGATGATCGTGTTGTTCTTTTTCATGCGATGAGGTTTAATATGGAATGAATTTTGCACCTTTGCGATACAGCCTGCAACCGGGCCGCACGCATGCAAATATAAGAAGACCCCTGGATTTCCCTCGAAAGGTCTTAGATGTTAAAAATATTTTATCCGACGAAAGGAAATATCTAGGAAAATTGAATTGCTGCACAATAATTATTAATTTTGCAGTTCTCTTAATAACCATTAAAAACAGTTAAGATGAAAAAAATGATGATCATGATTGCTGTGAGCCTGATCGCAGCCTTCCAACTTACTGCACAGACAAGCGAAACGCCGGTTGAGAATCCCAATGCTCCGGTGATCACCTTCGATAAGGTCGTACATGATTACGGCACCATCCTTCAGAATTCCGACGGGGGATGTGAATTCAAATTCACCAACGACGGCAAGGAACCGCTCATCCTCTCCAGGCCGAAGTCGAGTTGTGGCTGCACCGTGCCCACCTGGCCCAAGCAGCCGATCCTGCCTGGCAAGAGCGACGTGATCAAGGTTACCTACACAACCAACAGGGTAGGGCCCTTCAACAAGACGGTTACCGTATACAGCAATGCCTCAAACAGCCCTGTAAAGCTCCAGATCAAGGGAAAGGTGGTCACTACGCCGTTCATCCTTATAGCTCGATAAATCTTTATGCGTAGTTGGTCTATGTCAAAGGGCT
>CAZHYA010000356.1:0-2808 GCA_964536525.1 uncultured Bacteroidales bacterium
AGCGTGTTCATCAACAAGGCCGTGATGGTCATCGGGCCGACGCCTCCCGGCACCGGTGTGATATAACTGCATTTCTTCGACACCTCATCGAATTTCACGTCGCCCATGAGCTTAAATCCCGACTGCTTTTGGGAATCGGGCACCCTGTGGATACCTACATCGATCACCACTGCATCTTTCTTCACCATGTCGGCAGTGACAAATTCCTGTTTCCCTATGGCTGCGATGAGGATATCGGCCGACGCAGCGATTGCGGCAAGATCTTTTGTTTTGCTGTGGCAGATGGTGACCGTACAGTTTCCCGGATTTGCTTTCCTGGAAAGCAGGATGCTGAGCGGAGTGCCCACGATATTGCTGCGGCCCAGCACAACGCAATGTCTGCCTTCGGTCTCAATGCCGGATCTTTCGAGAAGCTGGATGATGCCGTATGGTGTGGCAGGCAGGTATGACGGGAGGCCTGAGACCATCCGGCCAAGGTTGACCGGGTGAAACCCGTCGACATCCTTGGCGGGCGTGATAGCCTGGATCACCTTCTCTTCAGCGATATGGTCAGGCAGCGGCAGCTGCACGATAAACCCGTCAATCTCAGGATCATCGTTAAGGAAGCCGATAAGGCCGAGCAACTCTGCTTCAGGCGTACTTTCGGGTAGCTTGTATACCGACGACATGAATCCCACCGACTTGCAGGCTTTTTCCTTGGCAGCCACATAGGTCTGGCTGGCAGGGTCTTCGCCTACAATTACGGCAGCAAGGTGTGGTGCCCTGTCCTCATCATCAATGAGTCGGGCAACTTCCGTCCTGATCTCCATCCTGATCTCGTCAGAGATCTTTTTTCCGTCACTGATCGTCATGTCCAATGCCTTGATGCTGATCCGCGCTTCATCCCCGGGGCGCCTTTCATGTTTTTCATCATCTGCATCATGTTCCTTCCTCCGCCCTTGGTCATCATGCGCATCATTTTACTGGTGTCTTCGAACTGTTTGATGAGCCTGTTCACCTCCTGTATGTCGTTGCCGCTGCCCCTGGCAATCCTCTTCCTCCGGCTGCCGTTCAGTATCTTCGGGTTTTCCCTTTCTTCGTTGGTCATCGACTGGATGATGGCTTCGATGCCCTTGAAAGCATCATCGTCGACATCGAGGTTACGGATCGCCTTGCCCATGCCGGGGATCATCCCCATGAGGTCCTTGATGTTACCCATCTTCTTGATCTGCCTGATCTGCGACAGGAAATCATTGAAGTTAAACTCGTTGCGGGCGATTTTCTTTTGCAGCTTATGGGCTTCCTTCTCATCAAACTGGTCCTGGGCCCGCTCCACAAGGCTAACAATGTCGCCCATGCCCAGGATCCTGTCGGCCATCCTGTCGGGATAGAAAACGTCGATGGCATCGATCTTTTCGCCGATCCCAATGAATTTAATGGGCTTGTCGACGATGGCCTTGATGGTGAGTGCGGCACCTCCGCGGGTATCACCGTCAAGTTTTGTCAGCACCACACCCTCATAGTCGAGTTCGTCGTTAAAAGCCCTGGCAGTATTCACGGCATCCTGGCCGGTCATGGAGTCCACCACAAAAAGGGTTTCCTGCGGGTTCACCTTTTGCTTGATGGCAGAGATCTCCTTCATCATCTGCTCATCGATGGCCAGACGTCCGGCCGTATCGATGATCACCACGTTATAGCCATAGTTGCGCGCATGGGTGATGGCGTTGGCTGCGATCTTCACGGGTTCCCTGCTTCCTTCGTCGGTATATACTTCAACGCCAATCTGTTCTCCCATCACTTTCAGCTGCTCGATGGCAGCCGGCCTGTAAACGGCGCCTGCCACCAGCAAGGGGTTGCGTCCCTTCTGGAGTTTGAGGTAGTTAGCCAGCTTGGCCGAGAAAGTGGTCTTGCCCGATCCCTGCAAGCCTGCAATGAGGATAATGGCAGGATTGCCCTTGATATTCAGCTCTTCCATTTTTCCGCCCATGAGGGCGGCCATCTCGTCCCTTACGATCTTCACCATGAGCTGCCCGGGCGAAACCGCAGTCAACACATTAGCTCCCAAAGCCTTCTCTTTCACATCATCGGTAAACTGCTTGGCGATCCTGTAGCTGACGTCAGCATCGAGCAGGGCCTTACGCACCTCCTTAAGGGTTTCGGCAACATTGATTTCCGTAATATGCCCCTGCCCCTTTAAAATCTTAAAGGAACGTTCCAGCCTGTCACTTAATCCTTCAAACATAGGTATTCAATTTTGGGTGCAAAATTAAGCAATTTTTCGATGTGCCGTCATGATCGCACAGAACAGTAAACATGGGAAACAGGCAGACCGGTTGATTATTTTGGCCCGCTACTATTGCCATGTGGATAAATAATGCTTAAGTTTGATACAAATTAGCACGTCATGAAAAATTTCTCCCGGATTTTACCGCTTTTCCTGGTTTTCCTGTGTTTTTCAGCAGCAGGATATGCCTTTACTCCAGGCAAATATGTTTTTATGGATGATCAAAAGGTCATCGCTCCGCGTACGGACTATTCAGTCGTTCTCATCACCTTTGAGGAAAATCTCGACGAAAAGGGCCTGCAGGAGTTTGAAACTTCTTTCCCGGCGCTACAGCTTGCACGCCACCAGTCCTATCCGTGGCGCAACACGAGATTGTATTCATTGCCGCCGGCATATTATGGCAGCGAGGATGCTGCCGAAGCCTACCTCTCCGGCATCAGGGCCCATACCTCCGTGCTTGCAGCTTATCCGGCATTCATAAGGAACGGGGAAACCGCATACCTCGATCATCTGTTCCTGCTCAACATCCGGCATGCAAGCATCAC
>CAZHYA010000357.1:0-2799 GCA_964536525.1 uncultured Bacteroidales bacterium
CCGTGCCCAGCGGAGCACAGCGGTCGTAATCCCTTACGATCTGCATCTTCACCGGACGGAAACCTTCCTTGAAGTAAGGGCCCACCGGGCCCACGAAGATCATGAACATATATTCTTCGGCAGGCTTAACACCCACCTGCGGACCAGTGCCAAGAAGCAGGGGGCGCAGGTAAAGTGCCGCTCCCGTTCCGTAAGGAGGGATATACGCTTCATTGAGCTTGACAACCTTCACCATCATCTCATAAAACAACTCCAGCGGCACCTCCGCCATCATCACACCTTCGGCCGAGCGCTGCATCATCTTGGCATTCTCTTCCCAACGGAATACCCTTACCTTGCCATCCGCCCCGCGGAAGACCTTCATCCCTTCAAATGCTTCCTGTCCGTAGTGAAGACAGGTAGCGGCAATGTGCAGGTTGATGTATTCGGAAGAAGAAGTCTCAATCTCTCCCCATGCACCCGACCGATAGTAGCACCTGACATTATACTCTGTTTTAAAATAGCCGAAAGGCAGGCTTTCCCATTCAATATTCTGCATATCAAATTATTTTAAAATTAGTGAAAATTGACCGTGGCTAAAATAGCAAATATCTTCAAGAAATATCATTAACAAGCATATAAATTCCATATAAATAGTGCCACCACTCAAAATATTTGCGGCACACCAAAAAAAAGTTGGTTACCTGGCTGTGGACATTTTTCAAAAAAAGGTATTAATAGTTAAGAGAGTACTCGAACATGACCGAAAAACAAAATTACACACTAACAAAACCTGCTTTTAAAAACTTAAAAAACATGAAACTACCTGTAACACTCTTCTTTTTAGGGCTGGTGAATATCTTTTTCATGCAGCCAGCAAGCACGATGGCCCAGTGTACAAACTGCCAGGGGGCTTCGTCAAATCCGGCGCTTGCCTCCAGTGCCATCGGCAACATGACGAAAGCCACCGGCTTTACGTCCTTTGCTTCCGGCTCTTACACCTTCGCCTCGGGCGATTATTCCAGCAGCATGGGCAGCCGCTGCACTGCCGACGGCGACTACTCCATCGTGCTCGGCAGCAACGCCGCCGGCAATGCCGACCGGTCGATCGTCATCGGCCAGGGATTCGGCGAGAACGGGCAGGACCGTCTTGTCAATACCATGCCCAACAGCCTTATGGCAGGGTTTAACAGCATCTACCCTACCCTCTTCATCAGCACCTCAGACTCGAAGTTTCGTACCGGCAGGGTGGGCATCGGTAATGTGACCAACCCGCAGGCAAAACTTCATATACGTGCCGACCAGGGGGAGCAGATAGGGCTCTTTCTTGAAAAGGAGGATTTCCGTGTAGCCGACATCTTCCTGGGCGATGATCAACATGGCATCAGGAGCAGCGACGACTACGGGCTCATCCTACGAACGGAAAAAAACTACGTATTCGACAACGGCAATGTGGGGATAGGCACCTACCGACATGAATATAAGCTTGACATACGAGGGAGCCTCTTCGCTAAGGCGTTTACATTGTACGACAACGACCTCTATAATGAAAACATCGCAGGTTGGATCCTGCGCTGCGACGCTTCAGGAAAAGCCTTCTGGACCGATCCATCCTTGTTCGACGACGGCGACTGGGTTGCCAAAGACGATTATGTTTACCGGCTGAACGGCAATGTAGGCATCGGGACATCCGCTCCCGTGGCGCAGCTGGATATCGCCGATGTCTTTCCCGCCGGGGGGCTGAACCTTAAAGTCGGTAACGATGCTTACATTACAGACATTGACAGAAGTCATTCGCTGGGGATTTTCAGTCTCAGCAGGCCTGAGACCGGCGCAGTAAAACTGGGCAGTTCAGGGCCGGTCCTCTCCGGCATGGACAGCAAACTCGGTATAGGCACCAACGAACCCGTTACCACCCTGGAATTGAGCAGCGACCTCAGCACAGGCCAGAATACAGGTTTATGCCTGGCCAATGCAAACCTCCACAGGTGGTTCATCGGCATGAAGGGGGGTGGCAAGGATGCGCACGACCTGCTTATCGGAAATTTCAGCAAGCTCAATGCCGGATACTCCGAATTTCTGATCCTCAAACCCGGCGGCCAGCTCGGCATAGGCACCAACGAAACCTTTGGATATAAACTTGCCGTAGACGGATCCATCCTCGCCGAAGAGGTGATCGTTAAGGTTAGCGAAAACTGGCCTGACTATGTTTTTGATGCCGGCTACGAGCCCCTGCCTATCGCCGAACTGCAGGATTTCATCAGACAAAACAAACACCTGCCAGGCATCCCGAACCAGGACATGATATCAGCGGAAGGCCTGCGGCTTGGCGAGATGGAATGCCTGCTGCTGAAAAAGATCGAGGAACTAACCCTGTATATCATCAGCCAGGAAAACAAGATAGAAGAACTGGAAACCAGGGTCGATCTCTTTTCGCATCTCAGGGAATTCAGATAGCATCGGATTTGATCAACATTTTCTTTATAAACCATTTAAACCATCAACTATGAACAGGTTTTCATCCATCCTCATCGCCACGATGTTCACAATGTTCGTTCATGATTTGTGCGGGCAGGCCGTTAAGCATGGCAAGGCAGATTTTATGATACATTACGATCTGCTTAGTCTTCTGGGTGACCAGGTAAGCACCAGCATGGGCGTTTCGCTGGGCGCAGAGTGGGGAACAGGGCCCGGCAGGAGTGGTCAGGCAAGCCTGATGTATATCTTTCACTGTGCCTCCTGCGGGAAGCCATATACCACAATAGAAACTGCAGGTACAAGGGGGTTCAGGGTTTCGGCCGGGTACAGGTTTTACCTGTT
>CAZHYA010000358.1:0-2769 GCA_964536525.1 uncultured Bacteroidales bacterium
CGGAGGATATTATTACTGGGCACAGGCTAACGGCAACCCCGTTGACCAGGCAACCCGAAACCCGGTGGCCCTGCTCGATCAGCGTGAAGATATCTCCACGGTGAACAGGTTTCTCGGTAATGCACAGTTCGACTATCGCCTGCACTGGTTGCCTGAACTAAGAGCCAACCTCAACCTGGCCGGCGACTTCTCGAGCAGTGAAGGCACGATCTGGGTAGATACCACCGCTGCGTTCGAATATGATCCGCAGCACGGCGGCGGTGTCGATAACTTCTACAGTCAGGAAAAACAGAACCAGTTGCTCGAATTCTATCTCGACTACGAAAAAAGTTTCGAATCGATCGAGAGCAAAATCAATGCCATGGCCGGTTACTCCTGGCAGCATTTTTACAGGAGCAACTTTAACATTAACGCCAATGTGGCCAGGACACCCGAGTTGATCGACACCATCGACGACCCTACGGAATATTTCCTGCTTTCATACTACGGCCGTATCAATTATATTTTCAAGGACAGGTACCTGCTGACCTTTACCCTCAGGAACGACAATACATCGAGGTTTTCAAAGGATAACCGGGCCGGATGGTTCCCGTCAGTGGCCCTGGCATGGAAGATCAACGAAGAAAAATTTATGGATAACGTATCCTGGATGTCGCAGCTCAAGCTAAGGCTGAGCTACGGGATCACCGGGCAACAGAACATCAACCAGGGCGATTATCCTTACCTTGCGAGGTATACCTATAACCTCAATGGTGCATACTACCAGATGGGCAACATGTACTACAGGACGCTGAGGCCCGAAGGTTACGATGCAAATATCAAGTGGGAGGAAACCACCACCTGGAATATTGGTTTGGATTTCGGGTTCCTGGATGACAGGATATATGGATATCTGGATCTGTACCTGCGTGAGACCAGGGACCTGCTGAACATCGTGCCGGTGCCTGCGGGGACCAACCTCACCAACGAGATCCTGACCAATATCGGCAACCTGGAAAACAAGGGTATTGAGCTTTCTCTCTTTGCCAAACCCATCGTAAAGACAGACTTGAGCTGGGACGTCGGTGTGAATTTTTCATACAACAAGAACGAGATCACCAAGCTTACAGCTTCCGACGATCCCAATTACCTGGGATACAAGGTCGGTGGTATCGCCGGCGGGGTGGGTAACACCATACAGATCCACAGCGTGGGCAAACCCGCCTTCTCCTTCTTCGTTTATGAACAGGTTTATGATGCCGACGGCAAGCCCATCCAGGGCATGTATGTCGACCGGAACGGCGATGGTGAGATCACCGACGACGACAGGTACCACTATAAGGATCCCAACGCTGATTTCATCCTCGGGCTGAACTCCATGTTCGTATGGAAGAACCTCGACTTTTCATTCTCCGGGCGGCCTTACCTCGGAAACAATGTGTGTAACAACGTGAAATCAGAAAATGCGGTCTATGAAAGGCTGTATCGTCCGGAAGGGCCATACCTGTCGAACATCTCGACGCAGGTTAGTGAAACCGATTTCGTAAACCCGCAGTACCTCTCCGATTATTATATCCAGGATGGTTCGTTCTTCAAGATGGACTTCATGACCCTGGGATATAATTTCAATAACCTCTGGAAGGAAAAGCTGAACCTCCGGCTATCGTTTACGGTCAACAATGCCTTCATCATTACGAAATACAGGGGCATCGATCCGGAGATCTTCCTTGGTATCGACAACAACATTTATCCGAGGCCGAGGGCCTACGTTCTTGGAGTGGGTTTAACCTTCTAACGAAAAAACTAAAGAGATATGAAAAGAATATTATCAATAATAGTATTGGTTGCAGCGATCGTCCTGATCGGAGGGTCCTGCCACAAAGATCTCGATACCGTGCCCATCGATCCGGATGTGATCACGGCGGCATCGGTGTTCGACGATCCTGCGAACTACAAATTTGTCCTTGCCAAGATCTATGCCGGCCTGGCAATTTCAGGCCAGGAAGGCCCTGCCGGACAACCCGACATTACCGGGATCGATGAAGGTTTCGGTCAGTACCTCCGCGGTTACTGGTACCACCAGGAACTGCCCACCGATGAAGCAGTGATCGGTTGGAACGACCAGACCATCAAGGATTTTCACCACCAGACCTGGGGCTCCAGCGATGTGTTCATCACGGCGTTCTCTTACAGGATATTCTACCCGATTGCCCTTGCCAACGAGTTTATCCGGGAAACCACGGAAGAAAAACTCGATGAACGCGGCGTGAGCGGGAGCCTGCGTGAAGACATTGGCTTTTACCGTGCCGAGGCTCGGTGGCTGCGCGCCCTGAGCTATTGGCATGCCCTCGACCTTTTCGGGAATGTGCCTTTCGTTACGGAAGAAGATCAGGTGGGCTTTTTCTTTCCCGGACAGATCCAGCGTGCTGCCCTCTTCGCTTATATCGAAAGTGAGCTGAAAGCCATCGAGCCCTTGATGAAACCGGCCCGGGGCAATGAATACGGCCGTGCCGACAAGGCATGCGTATGGATGCTGCTGGCAAAACTTTACCTGAATGCCGAAGTATATCTCGGGACCGGACAGGAAAAGTATACGGAGTGCATCACCTATTGCAACAATATCATCGATGCAGGATACAGCCTGGTGCCCGAATATGCCCATCTTTTTCTGGCGGATAACGGGCCTGGATATGCGAATGAGGTGATCTTTTCGGTGAACTTCGATGGAATCAGCACAACCACCTATGGTGGCACGAACTTCATCGTCCATGCTGCCGTTGGGGGCGACAT
>CAZHYA010000359.1:0-2753 GCA_964536525.1 uncultured Bacteroidales bacterium
CTCACGGCAATAATGATATAAGAATGTGTGATATATATATTTAACTTTTTCTGATTTAAATGGTGCAAACATTTCTTCGAATAAACCAAAATCTGATCCCATACCCTCATAATAATCCTCATATCCCATATTTTCAGAAAATATTCTAGTATTAAAACCAAGAAATACTCCTGGTGTAACCGATGTAAGAATATAATCTTCAAATGGAATCAGGCAGAAATCTGCGGTGTCACTAATTTGAAGTGAAAAGTCATATAACAGAAATTCTTCATTTGTAGGGCAATAATTGTTGTCATCTAACAATATTGCATATACTTTTTTAGACGTACTATCATCCCTAATAAAACTATGAAGTTCATATTCTCCTATTGGCTCGAATGGAGGTGGCCAATCTGTTGGTTCTAACAATCGCTTGTAAACCTTACGATAACTCACATTTTTAATAATTGTGTCACCGATAGTAGAATACTCCCATAATCCATCTACCGTTGGAGGAGTATCTATTTCATCATATCTAATAATCCATTGAGCTCCATCCACTGCTAATGGGATGTAATCTTGACAATAAGAATAAGAAGATACAAATAGAAAAAAGAAGATGCAGATAGTGTTTTTTATTTTCATTTAATACCAATTTAATTAACAATAAACATGTTGAAATTTAACAACTTATACAGTTCCCATACTTACGGGAATGATTGATAATTATAAAACTTGGAAATGATCTAATTCAATACTCTCTTTTGGTCACCATAAATATAACAATTATTCCCAAGAAGTCAAAGCAATTGTCTTATTTTTTTTGAATCATAATCTGAAATAGTAAGATCAACCCTGTCCTTTTTTTTCTTTCACCGCTATTCTTCCTTTGCTTTCATAATTCAACCACACATGGAAGCAATCAAACTCTCATCCGTCTTAGCCCAGCTTGATGAAAAGTTAGATCCAAACGGCAATCCCAATACTTTTTCAATAAAGTTTGTCAAGAAAAACGGCGAGTTGGCTTTTTACAATCGCTGTATTTCAACGGGGTTAAACCTGAACCTTAAATCCAATGTCATGCGTGGAGTCCGCCTGGTGGATCGGGAATTCAATCCCCTGGAAGAAAAATGTTAATTTTTTCACAATGTGAAAAAATAACACTGAAAACCTCAGGGTGTATGGCCTTTCGTGGCCGAAGGGTGGCAGTCGAGATCGGGAATATAGGGCTTGATGTCGAGCAGGGGCGACCCGTCGAGGATGTCCATGGGAGAGGTGTATACCCTGTTGCCTTCTATGCGGAGGATCCTCACTACGTTGATGCCGATCTTGTTGATCCGGTTCGGTGACCGGCTGGCGAAAAGCCCGCTCTCCCTGCCGCCCAGGTGGGGCGGGTGCACCAGGATATTGGATCTCTGCGAACGGTCGAACCAGAAAAGTACGATGATATGGCTGAACGGCCCAAGGTCCTTCAGGCCTGGTTCATACTCCCTGTCGACAATGACCACGAATTCCCCCTCTGCATCTTCAGGGGGCCTGAAAGGGGCGGTTTCCCTGTATGGGGTGCGGATGGTTCCTATGGCCTTGAGTTCCATGGATCCGGGATTTTACCGCATGGCCTTGCGCAACCAGTCGTGCCATTGATCCATGCCCTCACCCGTTTTTGCCGAAAGCTCGATGAACTCCAGGTGGTGGTTCACGCGCAGGGCATATTCCCTGGCTTTTTCAACGTCAAAATCCACATAGGGGAGAAGGTCGGTCTTGTTGATGATGCAGATGTCCGAGGTCCTGAACATGTCGGGGTATTTTGCGGGCTTGTCGTCGCCTTCGGTCACGCTCATGATCACCACCCTGTAATTTTCGCCAAGGTCGAACATGGCGGGGCATACCAGGTTGCCCACGTTCTCGATCACCAGTAGTGAATCCTCTTTAACATCGAGTTCTTTCACGGCCCTGTTCACCATGGAAGCGTCGAGGTGGCATCCGCTGCCGGTGTTCACCTGGACGACCGGTGCACCGGTAGCCCTGATCCTTTCGGCATCGTTGAGGGTCTGCTGATCGCCCTCGATGATGAAGATGGGGAACTCATCCTTCATGGCAGCGATGGTCTTCTCCAAAAGGGTGGTCTTCCCTGAGCCGGGCGAACTCACCAGGTTGATGGCCATGATGTTCCGCGCCTCAAAGTAGCCCCTGTTCCTTTCGGCAAGCAGCTTGTTCTTATGCAGGATGTCCTGTTCGAGCACCAGCTCCCTCTCGCCGTGATGGTGGTGGTCGTGATGCCCGTGCTCTGATTCATGAGGGTGGTGATGATGATCATGGCCCCCCTCATGGCTGTGTGAATGGGTGTGGGGATGCGTATGACCTTCATCCCCGTGCTGGTGTTCGTGGGTGTGCACATGATCGTGTTCATGAACTTCACCCGGTTTACTGATCCTGACGCCATCGTCCTGGCCACATCCGCAAGTACCACACATATCTTTGAATTTTTAGTTTTTAATGCTTAATTTTTAATTGTTCCCTGCATCCGGTCCCGATTCCCGGTTCCCGGGATCGCGGATCCACGAAAAACGATGAAATCGAAGATTTCTGGTTTTTCGGGACATCCGGCATCTGGTATCCGGTATCCGGCATCCGGTCCCGATTCCCGGTTCCCGGGATCGTGGATCCACGAAAAACGATGAAATCGAAGATTTCTGGTTTTTCGGGACATCCGGTATCCGGTATCCGGTATCCGGCATCCGGTCCCGATTCCCGGTTCCCGGGATCGTGGATCC
>CAZHYA010000360.1:0-2739 GCA_964536525.1 uncultured Bacteroidales bacterium
CCGGACTGGTTGCCGATGGTCGAGATATGGGCACGGTGGTTTTTCCGCAGGCATTCGTGAAAATTTATCTTGATGCCAGCGCTGAAGTGCGTGGTGCAAGACGTTATAAGCAGTTGAATGAAAAGGGACTTGAGATATGAGTAATGATCTATGAGACATCATATCTATTTACTGAAGTCAGTATCAACAAGTACTGATCTCAACCTGCTATTCTTCATTTTTCATGACATTCATTACCGCCCTGAACTTGTCGTTTGGTACGGGGAGGGAAAGCACATAGTGCATGATCTTCCAGCCATCTTTACGCTTCACCAGTACGCCCGATCCCCTGAGGATACCGGCAGAAAATGACAGTAGTTCGTCAAACCATACATATTTCGACTTCTCCCCGAAATATATATTGCGGTCGATAGTCTTAAAGTCCCATGCTGTGCCATCACCGGTGAACTGGGGTTCCGCCCAGTCGTAGAATTCCTGTTTCGTCCACTTCTCGGTAGCATCCGTGCCAATAAAGATGCCGTCATCATCGATCTTTCCGAAATATGCTTCCCTGTCGACATTGGCAGCATCCTGGTGCCATTGATCCAGAAACGCATTGATCTTTTTTTTCGCATCGGTCTGCGCGATAACTAAAAAGGGCAAGCTGAGAAGGAGAACGGTAAAAAGTATTTTCATTTCCTTTAATTTTTAAAACAAATTAAGCAAATAATGTACAGATGCGTACAATGAGTGTACATATCAGAACATAAATTTATCTGTATTATAAAAATAATTATATATAACATTCACAAAAACAGCAACATATACTTATTGGCATGAAATTCGTGAATATTTTATGTAAGCACTTACATAACTAATATTATGGACTTTATTGAAGAGTTGGGAACGCTGGCACTGGGTACCAGGATAAAAAACCTTGGCGAACTCCTGATGAAGGACATGGCCAGGATCTACAAAGAGCAGGGGGTGGATTTTGAGCCACGCTGGTTTACATCATTTCAGCTGATCATACAAAAAAAAGAGGTATCGGTAACCGGGATCGCCTACCACCTTAAGCAAACACATCCGGCAGTAGTTCAGGTAGTAAATATGCTGGAGAAAAATGGCCTGATCATAACCACGAAAGATAAGTTGGACAAGCGAAAGAGGCTGGTACGGCTGAGCCCTAAGGGGAAAAAGATGGCGGATGAACTGGAACCTTTATGGCAAAAAGTAAAGGAGGCTGCGCTGGAATTATTGATGGAAAGTGAACCGGGCTTGCTACACAATATCTCCAGCCTTGAAAAAGCATTGCAAAGCCGGAGCATGTACGACAGGATCTATGAAAAGATCCATGATGATTTTGAATTTAGAATTGTTGGAAGCAATACAGAATACCTGGAATCTTTCAGAAAATTAAATGAAGACTGGCTCAGACAGTACCTCGAGATATCGGAACATGACAGGCGGGTGCTGGCTGATCCTGCAGGACATATTCTGAGAAATGGCGGCAGGATATATTGTATGCTTTTGAATAATGAAGTAGTTGGAACATATGCTTTGCAGCGGATAAATGAAGACGAGTGGGAGCTGAGCAAGTTCACGATAAAGAAAAGCTTCCGTGGTAAGAAGCTGGGAAAAAAACTGCTGCAGCATGCTATTCAACAGGCCAAAATACTTGATGCCCGCAACTTGTTGCTCTTCACGCATATCAATCTGTATGAAGCCACTAAACTATACAGGCATGCAGGTTTCCGTGATATTGAGAAACATCCCGGCATGCATGACCCGACAGGAAGATGTTCAATACTTATGAAATATAATATCAACACATAAAAACAAATGCCATGAAAAAAATAACCGGAATTGCCATTATGCTGGCCTTTATTTTCTGCTTCTTTGTCAAGCAGGGGATGGCCCAGGAAAATGAAGTTAAAATAGATGCAAAAGAAAGGGCCCAGGTGGTCGACAGCATTGCAAAATTCATGACTGAGCGCTATGTTTTTCCTAAAGAGGGAAAAGAGATGGGCGACCTGGTGCTTAACAACCTCAAAAACGGGGATTATGATGAGATCAGTGATCCCAATGAATTCGCCCAGAAGCTCAGCGAAGACCTTCTCACCGTGAATAACGACCGGCATATAGGCGTGAGATATATGCCTGAACGGATCGCCTTGATGCTGGCTGCAAAGGGGGACAAAGACAATACAGAACTTGAAGACCAGGAAAAGCGTTTCGGTGAATACAGTAATTATAATTTCGAGGAGCTTAAGATCCTGCCGGGAAATGTAGGTTATTTAAAATTCAATAGCTTCTATGATGCTTCGGTTGCCGGGCCTACCGCTGTTGCCGCCATGAACTTCCTGGCTCATACCGATGCCATCATCTTCGACCTCAGGGATAATGGCGGAGGCAGCCCGTCGCTCATACAACTTATTACAACCTATCTTTTTAAGGAATCCCAGCACCTGAATTCATTCTATTTCCGCGAAGCTGACCAGACCAAACAATTCTGGACCCTTACCCATGTGCCTGGGGATAAAATGCCTGAAACAGATGTTTACGTGTTAACAAGTTCAGGCACTTTTTCCGGGGCGGAAGAATTCACCTATAACCTGAAGAACCTGAAAAGGGCCATAATTGTTGGTGAGATCACCGGTGGAGGCGCCCATCCCGTAAGCGGACGAGGCCCGTTCCACGGATCCGGGAATATACCGGATATCGATCCACATCCAGTTTTTGGGCCAGATATGGCACGTC
>CAZHYA010000361.1:0-2728 GCA_964536525.1 uncultured Bacteroidales bacterium
GGAATTTTCAGGCATGGCGTATTTGCCCCATTTGCCGGTGATGTGAAGACCATGATCGAAAGCTGGGGTTTGCTTTTGGATACCCGCTGCCGGATCTTCCTTCCCGGACATGGAAAGCCCATCCCCCGAGAGTCGTTGCAGGCGGAATATGAGAAAAGGAATAAGGAAAGGGATTGACAGATCCCATGAGAGTGCCGGGTGCCCATCGTGAGAGTCGGGCGTGAGGATTACAATGCCCATGCCTCAACACTTAAAACTTAAAATTTTCCCGGTCACCGGAACCGGGTCCCCGGTCACCGGCCCCTGTCCCTGCATTTGCATGCCAAAAAACCTTAATTTTGTCGTGTGCCTGCCGAAATGGCATAAACGGACTGCACTTTTCGATGGGTACAATAGTTGTAACAATAAATACTCAATCGTGACATACGGGTTTGCCCGGCGGGCAGACATAAAAAAATACTTTCAATGGGAATATTAGGAAATCTGCTGGGAAGCAAATCGGGCCGTGACATCAGGGCCATCGATCCCATCCTGCAAAAGATCAAAGCTGCCGAAGATGGTATTGCCGCGCTCAGCAATGATGAGCTCAGGGCAAAGACCGCCGAGTTCAGGCAGCGGATAAGCGAATACATAAGCCATGAAGAATCTTCAGTGAAGGAGCTCAGGGCGAATATCGAGCAGGAAGAAGACATCATGGAGCGTGAAAAGCTTTGGGAGCATGTCGACAAGCTCGAAAAAACCATCTACGACAAGACCCAGGACATCCTCAACGATATCCTTCCAGAGGCTTTTGCCGTGATGAAGGAAACGGCAAAGCGTTTCAAGGAGAATGACCGCCTTGAAGTGAAAGCTACCGATATGGACAGGATGCTGGCCCCTGTGCGCGACGGCATGGAGATTGCCGGCGACACGGCCATCTTCAAGAACGAATGGACAGCCGGGGGCAGCCTCATCAAATGGGATATGGTTCATTACGACGTTCAGCTCATCGGCGGCATTGTGCTTCACCAGGGGAAGATCGCCGAAATGGCCACCGGTGAAGGTAAAACGCTTGTGGCTACCCTTCCGGTTTACCTGAACGCATTGCCCGGCAAAGGGGTCCACATTGTAACGGTAAACGATTACCTTGCCAAGCGCGACTCGGAGTGGATGGGTGTGCTTTATGAGTTCCATGGTTTAAAGGTAGACTGCATCGACAAGCATGAACCTAATTCCGAGCCACGGCGGAAGGCCTATCTGGCCGACATCACCTTCGGCACCAACAACGAGTTTGGCTTCGATTATCTGCGCGACAATATGACAGGCAATCCCGATGAGCTGGTACAGCGCGTGCACAACTACACCATTGTCGATGAGGTCGACTCGGTGCTCATCGATGATGCCCGTACACCGTTGATCATCTCCGGTCCCACGCCGCAAGGTGAAAAGCATGAGTTCCATGAGCTCAAGCCCCTCGTGCAGAAGCTTTACAGTGCGCAACGAAACTATGTGACCAGGATACTGGCCGATGCCAAGAAGTTACTGTCGGACGACAGCAGCGACGAAGACCAGAAAAAGGGTGCAGGGATGCTCTTCAGGGCACACCGCGGCCTGCCGAAGAACAGTGCCCTGATCAAGTTCCTCTCGGAACCGGGCATGAAAGCCATGATGCAGAAGACCGAGAATTTCTACCTTGCCGAACAGGGGAAGAAGATGCACATCATCGATGATGAGCTGTACTTCGTGATAGACGAAAAAAGCAATACCATCGACCTGCGCGAGAAAGGAATCGACCTGTTGACCGAAGAAACCGGCGACCCGCATTTTTACCTGCTTCCCGACATTGGCAGTGAGATCGCGGAGATGGAAAAGTCGAAACTCAGCGAGCATGAGATCCTGGAAAAGAAGAGTGCGATGATCCGCGAATACTCCATGAAGTCGGAGCGGGTTCACTCTGTGAACCAGCTGCTCAAAGCTTATGCGCTCTTCGAAAAGGATGTTGAGTACGTGATCATGGATAACAAGATCAAGATCGTGGATGAGCAGACCGGCCGTATCATGGAGGGCCGTCGTTACTCCGACGGACTGCACCAGGCGCTGGAAGCCAAGGAGAATGTGAAGGTGGAAGCGGCCACACAGACCTACGCTACCATCACGCTGCAGAACTATTTCAGGATGTACAAGAAGCTTGCCGGCATGACAGGTACCGCCGAGACTGAAGCCGGGGAGTTCTGGGATATTTACAAGCTCGATGTGGTGGTGATCCCCACCAACCGGCCGATCGTTCGCGACGACCGGCAGGATATGGTTTTCAAGACCAAGCGCGAAAAATACAATTCGGTGATCGACGAATGCGAGGTGCTGGTTAAGGAAGGCAGGCCTGTCCTCGTCGGTACCACATCCGTGGAAACGTCGGAGTTGCTGTCGAGGATGCTCACGCGCCAATGCCAAGCTCCACAAGAAGGAGGCCGACATCGTGGCTGAAGCAGGCAAGGCCGGTGCCGTGACCATCGCCACCAACATGGCAGGTCGTGGTACCGACATCAAGCTGGGCAAGGGCGTGAAAGAGGCCGGAGGCCTTGCCATCATCGGCACCGAGCGGCACGACTCCAGGCGTGTCGACCGCCAGCTCAGGGGACGCTCGGGCAGGCAGGGCGACCCGGGGAGCTCTCAGTTCTTTGTCTCGCTCGAAGACGACCTTATGCGCATGTTCGGCTCCGAGCGTATTGCACGGATCATGGACAGGCTG
>CAZHYA010000362.1:0-2728 GCA_964536525.1 uncultured Bacteroidales bacterium
AGAAGGGGAGGCCATCCCCCCTGAAAAGCTCATGATCCAGCAACTCTGGATTCTCCTGCAGGGGCAAAGAATTATGGACCAGATGGTGAATTATGAGCTCGACGAAGGTTTGGTATCCGGCACCTTCAATACCGGCGATGTTCAGGTGATGGATGCCTTTGTAAATGATATGGAGGCTTACCTCGAAAAGGAAAGCACCGACAGCTGCAGCATGAGCCTTACAGGCCTGCCCAGCCTTTACCTGAAGATCGACAGGAGCATCATCAGCAGCCAGTTCCAGTCGCTCGCCATTGCACTGGTGCTCGTCTTCCTGGTGGTTAGCCTGCTGCTCCGCTCCTTTTCGAGCGGGGCATACAGCATCGTCCCCATCATGGTCACGCTGGTGGTGCTGTTCGGGTTCATGGGACTGTCGGGGATCTCGCTCGATATTGCGACGGTGCTGGTAGGGAGCGTATCCATCGGGATCGGGGTGGACTATTCCATCCACATGGTGTCGCACCTCAACCATGAGATCAGAAACCACAGCACCCTCCGGGAAGCCATCACCCATGCGATAAATATCACAGGCCGGTCGATCATCATCAACGTGCTGGCGGTTTCGCTGGGCTTCCTGGTCCTCCTCTTCTCGAACCTGGTTCCCCTGAGGCATTTCGGCCTGCTGGTCACGGTGACCATGATCACCTCATCGGCGGCCGCGCTCACGCTGCTGCCGGCGTTCATGCTCAGGTTCAGCCGCCGGCGCCATGACATCCCAAAAAAAATTAATATGAAGGAATAACATTAAAAAATCACAACAATGAAAAAGTTAATCTTCACTTTGATCACCATCCTGCTCATCGGATTAACCCCCTATGCACAGGATGTGCATACCATCATCAAGCGTTGCGACTCTGTCACCTACGCCCCTGTCGACCAGGTCAACGAGATCACCATGACCCTGACCGACAGCAAGGGGAGGGAGCAGGAACGCAAGGCAGTAGCCACGCAGATGGGAACCGATTACAGGCTCTTTCGTTTTACCTCCCCTGCTTCGCAGGAAGGCATCGCGTTCCTGTCGCTTCCCGACGAGGTGATGTATGTGTACCTGCCTGCCTATGAAAAGGCCCGGCGCATCGCCTCACACGTCAAGAACCAGAGTTTTGCAGGCACCGACCTGAGCTACGAGGACATGGAATCGGTGCCCCTGGCCAAGAAATATGATGTGAAACTTATCGAGACCACCGATGATCATTTTCTTGTCGAGATGGTACCGAAACCGGATAAAAAATCGGATTATTCAAAGATGATGACCCGCATCGACCGTGACAACTACACCATCCTGTCGAGCGATTATTACGATCGTGGCGGGAACGTGGTGAAGCGCATGAAAAACAACAAGGTCGAGCTGATCGGCGGCTACTGGATCATTACCGACATGCTGATGGAAGACCTGAAGAAAAAACATTCCACCCGCCTGCTCTTCACCGGTACGAAAGTCGATACCGGGCTTACTGAAGATGATTTCAGCGTTCGTATCCTCGAAAGATGATCATAAGCATACTGCATCATGAAAAAAAAGTATTCAACAGCACTATTAATATTAACCTGCCTGATAACTTTCCCGGTCCTCCTGCGCGCCCAGGACAATGCGCTCAGGTTCGGTGGTGACATCTATATCGACAACAGGGTGAGGACTGAGGACGGGGCCTGGTCGTGGAACGAGAACCGGCTCAACCTGGAGATTGAAAAGAACTTCAACAACAAGGCGGCCATGTATGGCAATGTCTGGCTGCGGTCGTTCGGCTTCCCCATGCTGGACCAGAGCAGCCAGCTCTTCAACAAGGATGAGATATCGCCTTACAACATCGATATCAGGGAAGCTTATGTGGACCTTTATGATTTCCTGGTGAAAGGCCTGGATGTGAGGATCGGGCGGCAGCGCATTGCGTGGGGCACGGGCGACAAGATCAACCCCACCGACAACCTGAACCCCGACGACCTGGAGGACATCTGGGATTTCGGCCGGCATTCGGGCTCTGACGGGATCAAGATGACCTACTATTTCTCCGGTTTCCATATCGAGGCCGACTACCTGCCTTTTTTCAGGCCGGCCGTGTTGCCCCGCGGCGACTGGGCCGATGCCATATCCCCGCCGATTGAGATGCCTGCCGGGATCACCGTCAGGGTCAAAGAATTATATTTGTTGTGAATTTTGATGGTTTCACAACAAGTCTGCTATCCTGTCATTGCGAGGAATGAAATGACGAAGCAATCTAATAACATTTAGGGATTATGTGATGCGAGATTGCTTCTCTACGTTCGCAATGACCACATTGGGTACTTATTTTGAAACCATCAATTTTGAATGAAATAATTTTCCAACATTGGAGGAGGAAATGATCATGGGGGTAAGATCGCTATCAGTGGCGGCACTCTTTTTAGTTCTTGTCTTTATCCCAGCTAATCTCTTTGCAACGACAGGACCTGATGAGGCTGCAAGAACTCAGATCATAAAAAAGGCTCATGGCATTGCAGTGCCTTTTATTGAAAATAAAGGGCAGATTCAGAGTAAAGATGTACGATTCTATGCCAAAACCTTTGGCGGAACCGTGTTTGTAGAGAAGAGCGGAGCTCTCACCTATAGCCTGCCTGGGAAAGATAGCAAGGGGGCAGTGATCAGGGAGGTCTTCACAGATAAAGAAGTTGCAATATCCGGATTGGATTCTGCACCGACAAAAGTGAACTACTT
>CAZHYA010000363.1:0-2430 GCA_964536525.1 uncultured Bacteroidales bacterium
AACCTGACCGACTTTACCGGCCTTGACCTCTATGTTTCGCTGAAGTTCAATTTCCTGAAAGGGAAATGCCGGAACAGGCCGTGGGATTGTGGTTACCAGCGCAGCTGGAAAAAATGATCGCCATCTTTATCGGCACCCTATTCTCCCGGCTTGATCCCGACGATCTCCTCGAGCATGCCGGTGGTAAGCGACTTGGGCCTTTCGAGGGGATACATCAGCGCACGGTCCCAGATGACATTGGCACATATGCCAATGGCTCTTCCAATGCCGAACAGCACGGTGTAGAAATCATATTCCCTCACACCGTAATGCCATTGGATCACGCCCGACTGTGCATCCACATTGGGCCAGGGGTTTTTGGCCTTGCCGTGCTCCATGAGGATGGGTGGCACCACCTTATAGAGGATGTCGACATAACGGAAGAGGGGGTCGTCCTTGATGTACTTCAGGCTGAACTCCCGCTGAAGGGTATAACGCGGATCGGTCTTCCTCAGCACGGCATGTCCATACCCCGGTATTACGAAGCCTGCATTGAGGGTATCCCATACGTATTGCTTGATTTCGTCTTCGGTTGGTTCCGCCCCTCCCATCTTGTCCATCAGGTCTTGCAGCCAGCGCAGCACTTCCTGGTTGGCCAGGCCATGCAGCGGCCCTGCCAGCCCGTTGATCATGGCCGAGATAGAGAGGTAGATGTCGCTTAATGAGCTTGCAACAAGGTGGCCCGTATGTGCACTCACATTCCCGCTCTCATGATCGCTGTGGAGGATGAAATGCAGCCTCGAAACATCGTCGTATGGCTTGTCCTTGCCCATCATGAAGGCAAAGTTGCCTCCCATGTCGAGGTTGGGGTTCGACTGTATACGCTTGCCGTCGCGGTACAATTTGGCGTAGATATAGGTGGCAACCTCGGGAAGCTTGGCCAGCAGGTTGAGCACATCCTCGAACATGGGTTCCCAGTAATCCTCTTTCTTCAGACCGGCAAAATATTTCTTCGTGAAGAACGACTCACGGTGCATGGTGAGGATGGCCGAGGAAAAGATGGTCATGGGGTGGCTGCAGCAGGGGAAGGCGTCGATCACCTCGTAAACATATCGCGGAAGTATCCTTCGCTTGCTGAATTCGTCCACAACATCCGCAACTTCCTTTTGGTCGGGGATGTCGCCTGTGAGCAAGAGGAAGAGCAGCCCTTCAACATAGGGCATCTCTGAGCCTTTGGGCTTGGGCAATAGTTCAAATACCTCTTTCAGGGTATAGCCCCTGTAACGGATACCCTCGTTGGGATCGAGGTACGAAATGTCGGTTACAAGGCTTTTCAGGCCACGCATCCCGCCAAGGATCTTTGAGATGGTAACTTCATCCACGACCACGTCGCCGTATTCTAGGAGCAACCTGTTGGTGCGGGGCCTCCATTCTTCTATTTTCTGTTTTAGCCTTTCTTTTAAGACTGACATGATATCCTCCTGACTTTCTGTAATGTTGTTAGCTGCTTACATGTTTGCGATGATGGCACTCCCGAATTCGGAACATTTCAACAGGGTGGCGCCCTCCATCATCCTGTGATAGTCGTAGGTGACCTTCTTCTGGCTGATGGTCTTCTCGAGACCGGCCCAGATGAGGTCGTGTACCTCATTCCAGCCCATATACTTGAACATCATGCTTCCTGAGATGATCACCGAGCCGGGGTTAACCTTGTCGAGGCCTGCATACTTGGGTGCCGTGCCGTGGGTGGCTTCGAAGATGGCGTGCCCCGTTTCGTAATTGATGTTGGCCCCCGGTGCTATGCCGATGCCGCCCACCTGGGCTGCCAGTGCATCGGAAAGGTAGTCGCCGTTGAGGTTCATGGTGGCCACAACCTCGAATTCAGAGGCGCGTGTGAGCACCTGCTGCAACGTGATGTCGGCGATTGAATCGCGGATAAGTAACATATTTCTCCACTTTTCGCTGCCATGGGTCGGCAACAACCTTAAGGCTTCTTCCACTTCAGCCCTGACACCTGCCTGCTGGGCTTCGGTCATCATATGGTATCCCGGCTCGATCAGCCTGGCATTCTCCTCAACAGTGATGGCGGAGTTCCTTTCAATATTCCCCAGGATCCAGCTCTCCCTTTCGGTGACGATGCGGTCGCGGAACTCTGCCTTGGCAAGCTCGTAACCCCAGTTTTTGAAAGCGCCTTCGGTAAACTTCATGATGTTACCCTTGTGAACCAGGGTTACCGATTGCCTGCCTTCATCCAGCGCGTAGCGGATGGCAGCCCTGATGAGGCGGTAGGACCCTTCCCTGGAGATGGGCTTGATGCCAATGCCGGAGGTTTCGGGGAAACGGATATTGTCCACACCCATCTCCTCCCTGATGAAGTTCACCACCCTCTTCACTTCTTCGCTGCCCTCTTTCCATTCTATGCCGGCATAGATGTCTTCGGAGTTCTCGCGG
>CAZHYA010000363.1:2440-2723 GCA_964536525.1 uncultured Bacteroidales bacterium
GACCATGTCGACGTCTTCAGGTTTCCTGACCGGCGAAGGAACACCCTGGATGTATTTTACCGGCCTCAGGCAAACGTAAAGGTCGAGGATCTGCCTGAGGGCCACATTGAGCGAACGTATGCCTCCGCCCACAGGGGTGGTGAGGGGGCCCTTGATGCCGACAAGGTATTCCTTGAAGGCATCAATTGTCTCTTGCGGCAACCAGTCGTTGAAACGGTTAAAGGAATTCTCGCCTGCATATACCTCTTTCCAGTCAACTTTACGCTTTCCACCATAGGCTTTC
>CAZHYA010000364.1:0-2721 GCA_964536525.1 uncultured Bacteroidales bacterium
TGCAGCATCGGCACAGGGATCACAACGGGTGTATATGGAACAGCAGCGTGAGGACGGCCTCATCGCCTACCGGCACGGGCCGCGCGGCCGGGGCGAATACCCGCACTACAGCCGCATCCACGGCGACACCATGGCCACCACCTCCTCCCCTTTCTATAACTGGATCAATTATGAGATCTATGCCGTAAGCCACGACCGGGAGTTCCTGGAAGATGCCTATGCTTCAGGGAAGAAATATATGGAATGGCTGCTGGCAAACCGCGACGCCGACGGCGACGGCCTGCTCGAATGGGGGCCCTACGGCATTATCGAGAACGTGCGCGACTGGTACAATGCCGTGTTCCAGGTGTCGGCCGAACGCTACCTCGATGTCGACAAGGAAGACATCTCCGATGAGCTCGAATGCCTCGACCTAAGCCTCATGGCCATCAACGAGATGAACTACCTGGCCCGCATGGCCACGGAACTGCATCTCGATAAAGACCGCGCCTACTGGGAAGATCTTGTTTATGCCATGACCTACCGGCTCAACCTGGCCATGTGGCATGAACCCGACGGCTTTTATTACCATGTGAACAGGGAGGATGGCTCTTGGTTCTTCATGGACCGCGACCTGCGCAGGCAGGAGATCATCGGCCTCCTGCCCCTCTGGGCCGGGGCTTGCGATGAGCTGCAGGCGGCGCGCCTGGTGGAGACGCTCACCGACACAATCAAATTCTGGCGCAAATACGGCGTTCCGACCCTGGCAGCCGACGACCCCTGGTACAGCGCGGAAGTCGATTACTGCTGCAAATGGAACGGACCGGTATGGCTGCTCTGGGACTATATGGTCTTCCGCGGGCTGATCAACTACGGCTATGACGAACTGGCCATTGAACTGGCCGATAAGATGCTGCTGGCCGTCGAAACCCAGCTGGTCAAAAACCATAATTACTGGGAATCATACAGCCCCGACAACGATGTGCTCAACTGCCCGCCTAACTATATCTGGGATGCGATCATCGCAAGGGTGCTGATCGATAAATACGGGCTGGGCGATAGGCGATAGGCCTTGGGCGATGGGCGATGGGTGTTGGGTAATGAGTAGCTTTGAGTTTTAAATTGCCCTGCAATCGTAACCCATAACTCATCCCTTCCAATCTAAAATAATCAATAATCACTAGGAACTCATCACTCTAAGAGATTTCTTTCTGCCGGTGCGAATTTACGAACAGCACATCTCCCACCTTGTCGTAACCCATGAAGATGTCGTTACCGTAATGTTTAAGGTGTTCGGCCCTGAAACCGATGATGGTGAGGCCTGCATCGGCCGAATGCTCATTGATGAGCACCTTGCTGCTCACGCTCTCGTCCTTTTTGATGATCTGTATGTTCTTTTCGGTGATGGGGATCCTCCCGCTGCTGACCAGTTCAAGCAGGTTTTCTCTCGTCTTGTCAAGCTCCTCTTCCCGGCAGATGTCGAAGATCCTGATCTTCCCCTTCTGCCAGTCGGGGTGGCCCGAGATGATGTAGCTCAGCAGGATCATCAGGTTGGAATTCTGGTAGTCGAAACTCCTGATCCACACATGGATGCCGTTTTTGAAGTTGACCCTGCGGTGGGAACTTCCCAGGATGCAGACATCGTAGTCGCCGGCTTTCACCAGCTTGAAGTTGTCGACGATCTGGTCGAGCCCCTCCATGGTCGATTTGTCATACTCAAACACCATCATGTTATTGTCCATGCCGGAGATGCCCGGAAGCTGTATGGTCTGCGCGATGGCGGAAGTGTAGGAAGGAGAGATCATGGTGTCGACATACACATTGTTCCTTCGCTGCTCGGTCTTCTCGATAAGCTTGTCGAGCATTTGCCCGGCCTCCTCATGGGTTTGCCGCGAATAATAACCTTCGATAAGATGGATGTAGGTGCTGAACCCATATTTGTGGGCGATCCATTCCATGAGGAGAAAGGCTTCGTCGCGCACGAAGCTGTCGCTGGAGATGCAAACCGCCGACGGGCGCCACTCCTCGCTCTTTTTGATCCTTGTCGACTTCTGCAGGTACACCTGCAGTTTCCGGTTGAGCTGGATGATGGCTCCCCTGAAGATCGCCTGCAGCCCTCCCCTGTCCTTATGGTAGCGTGAGATCACCAGGTAGATGAGGATCATGGCCATGATGGCGGCGAGGGCATACATCCAGTTGATCTTGAACATCAGCCACAGGCTCACCAGGAACCCGATCAGCGACAGGTACCATCGTGAGCGGAAGGTTGGTCTGTAGCTGGGGTCGGAGCCCCAATGATTCAGGAATGATATCAGGCACAGTGACCCATAGGTCACCATGAAGAACATGGTGATGATCTCGGCCACCATATTTACGTTGCCGATGGCCACGAAGATGATGGCGATGATGCAGGTGACCAGCGAGGCGTTGAAAGGTTCGTTATTTTCAGCCTTCCCTTTGGCCAGGAAACGATTGAGGAAGGGAACTGGAAACAGCCGGTCGCCCGACAGCGCCTGCAGCGTCCGCGGTGCCACCATCACGGAGCCCAGGGCAGAGGAGATGGTGGAGGCCGCCAACCCCAGCGGGATGACCCATGCACCATACAACGCGATCCTGGCCATGATAAGTTGTTCGTTGGCCAGGTCTTCCGGGCTGGCCGATATCTTTAGCTTCCAGGCGATGAACACATACAGGATCATGCCGATGAAGGTGGCGGTGAGCGTGCCCCGCGGGATCGATTTG
>CAZHYA010000365.1:0-2711 GCA_964536525.1 uncultured Bacteroidales bacterium
CAGCTCACCTCCACCTCCTGCTGCAACACCCAGTACGCCACGCCGTAGGCCTTGAGGTGGTCGCGCTGCGTGTCGTCCATGGGGATGAAAATGTACGCGGCGCGACCGGAAAAAGCAGTCAAAAGGATGAATATTATAAATAGGAAAGTATATCTCATAAAACCCAATATTCTAAACTCTAAGCCCTAAACTCTAAATTCTAAACAAATTCAAAACTCAAAATTAAAAACTCAAAATTAATGTAGAACTTAACACTTAAAACTACACAAAGGTTCAACGTAAACCAGGCCGTATTTATTCTGCCTTGTCGAGTCTTTCGTAAACCGAGTTCCGGCTTTTGAATTCGGGTACGATCTCTTTCATCTTCTTGACGATGGAGAAGGTGTCGAAGCTGTTGCTGAAGGATATCAGCGCCCTGAGCTGCGCGCTCACGCTGTCGAGGTCGAGGGGCCGTTCCTTAGCGATCATGATCTGCGGATGGTGTGTGGGCAGGGTGTTCTCCTCGTCGTTGAGCAGCTCCTCGTAGAGTTTCTCTCCCGGCCGCAGGCCGGTGAACTTGATCTGTATGTCGCTGCCGAGGGTGAGGCCCGAGAGCATGATCATCTTTTTGGCCAGGTCGACGATCTTTATCGACTTTCCCATGTCGAAGATGAAGATCTCGCCGCCCTTGCCCATGGCGCCGGCCTCCAGCACCAGCTGGCAGGCTTCGGGTATGGTCATGAAGTAGCGGGTGATCTCGGGGTGCGTCACCGTCACGGGCCCGCCCTTGCTGATCTGCTCCCTGAAGAGGGGGATGACGGAGCCGTTGGAGCCCAGCACGTTGCCGAAGCGTGTGGTGATGAAGCGGGTGCCGTTGCGGCTGTTCATGGCCTGGGTGTACATCTCGGCGATGCGCTTGGTGGCGCCCATCACGCTGGTGGGCTTTACCGCCTTGTCGGTGGAGATCATGATGAACTTCTCCACCTTGTGCTTCACGGCCAGGTCGGCGAGGATCATGGTGCCCTGCACGTTGGTGTGCACGGCCTCCCAGGGGTTGGCCTCCATCATGGGCACATGCTTGTAGGCGGCGGCATGGTAGACCAGGTGCGGCCTGAACCCTTCAAATATCTGCTGCATCCGCTCCGCGTCGCAGATGTCGGCCACGACGATCTCAATGTCTTTGGTGCCGAACTTCTCGGCGCACTCCAGCTCGAGATGGAAGAGCGGGCTTTCGGCCTGGTCGAGCAGGATGAGCCTGCGGATGGAATAGCCGGCCACCTGTCGCACGATCTCGCTGCCGATGCTGCCGCTGGCGCCGGTGATGAGCACGTCGCGGCCTGCAAGGTCCTTGCTCACCTGCTCCTTGTCGAGCTGTATCACGTCGCGGCCCAGCAGGTCTTCGATCTTCACCAGCCGGATCTGCTTGTAGCTGAGCTGCCCGTTGATCCACTCCGACACCGGGGGCACGTTCAGCACCTTGGTGTTGTGGGCCAGGCAGGTCTCGATGATCTCCTGCTTGCGGGCCTGCGGCAGCTTCTGCGGGGAGATGATGAGCTGGGCCACGGGCCAGCGAACAAGCAACTCGTCGAGCTTGCGCGAGGGGTAGATCGTCACCCCTTCGAGCTTCTTGCCCACCTTGCCGGGCTTGTCGTCGAGGAAGGCCACCACACGGTAGTTGGTGCCGGGGTCCTTGTCGAGGGTGCGCTTGGCGATGAGGCCTGCCTCACCGGCGCCGAAGATGATGATGTCGGACCGTTCGCCCGCAGGGGTGGCCATCTCCATATACGCCACCTTCACCACCATGCGGAAGGCGGTAAGCGCCAGCACCGTGCTGATGAAGTCGATGATGATGATGGAGAAGGGGATGAAGAAGAGCCCCGTGATGAAGAAATAGGTGACCAGGTTGGTGAGGCCGAAGAACAGGCTGCCGACAGCCACCACCACGAAGATGCGGATCACATCCTCGGTGCTGGTGTACTTGATGATGCCCATATAGGTTCGGCCGATGAGGAAGCTGACGAGCCTCACCAGCACGATGTAGCCCAGCACCTCGGGGAACATCTCCATCTCCACCTCGGGGATGGAAAAATTAAACCTCAGCAGGTAGGCCAGCACCACCGAACATACTACAATGAACATGTCGATGATGAGGATCACCACACGCGGCGTGTTTTTTATGTGAGGGATCATCATGAGCTTTTGTGCGACCCAAAGATATAAAGTTTTTCAGTATATTTATGATACACTTAGCTTACTATTTCATACTTTTGTGACCTCTTTGACATCAACTCCAAAATTAACGCAGCTATGAAAAATACCGCTTTAACGAGCATCCATGAATCGATGGGGGCCAGGATGGTTCCTTTTGCAGGCTACAACATGCCCGTGACCTTCGAAGGCATCAATATCGAGCACGAGACCGTTAGGAATGGCGTGGGCGTGTTCGATGTGTCACACATGGGCGAATTCTGGGTTAAAGGGCCAAAAGCATTTGAATTTGTGCAGCGGGTGACCACCAACGACGTGTCAAATCTCGTCGACGGCAAGGTGCAGTACACCTGCTTCCCCAACGGGAAGGGCGGCATCGTCGACGACCTGCTGGTGTACCGCATCGACGGGGAGACCTACCTGCTGGTGGTGAACGCCGCCAACATCGACAAGGACTGGCAGTCGTGCACCAGGCAGAACACCGGGGGTGCTGAGCTTTACAATGCTTCCGGCGAGTTCTCGCA
>CAZHYA010000366.1:0-313 GCA_964536525.1 uncultured Bacteroidales bacterium
AATATCGATCTCGGCTTCGTATCCCTCCCTGATGTTGGCGATGGCGCCCTTGATGATCGAGAGCGTTTTGAGGCCCAGGAAATCCATTTTCAGCATGCCCACCGACTCAACAAGCTTGCCCTCGTACTGCGTCACCACCAGGGTTGAGTCTTTGGCAATGCTCAGCGGCACGTGCTCGATGAGGTTGTCGGGGCCTATGATCACGCCGCAGGCGTGGGTGCCCGTATGGCGGGCAGAGCCTTCGAGCGTTTCGGCAAAGATCAGCGTCTTCTTTTCGAGCTCTTTGCCTTTTGTCTTTATCTCTGCCAGTTCA
>CAZHYA010000366.1:323-2702 GCA_964536525.1 uncultured Bacteroidales bacterium
ATAAGCTAAATCAAAAACTAACTTATCTGAAGTTCTGGCTGAGGGTTATGCCCGGCCTGTCGGGAACCATCTTGGCCAGCCTGTCGGCCTCGGGCAGCGGAAGCTTCAGCACCCGCGCCACATCACGGATGGCACTCCTGGCCGCCATTGTGCCGAAGGTGACGATCTGGGCCACCTTGTCGCTGCCGTATTTCTTCACCACATAGTTCAGCACCCTGTCGCGGCCTTCATCATCAAAGTCGACATCGATATCGGGCATGGTGACCCTTTCGGGGTTGAGGAATCGCTCAAAGAGCAGGTTGTACTTTATCGGGTCGATGTTGGTGATGCCGGTACAATAGGCCACGGCCGAGCCGGCGGCAGAACCCCTGCCCGGCCCCACGAGCACCTTCATCCTTCGCGCTTCGGCAATGAAATCCTGGACGATGAGGAAATAGCCCGGGAAACCCATGTCCCTGATCACGTCGAGCTCGAAATCGAGACGCGCCTTTATCTCCCCGCTGAGCTCAGGATAGAGCCTCTTCGCCCCTTCATAGGTGAGGTGACGCAGGTAGTCGTCCTCCGACTCAAATCCCTCCGGAAGGGGAAAATGGGGCAGAACAATTTCCTTCGTGGTGATGTCGTAATTCTCTATCTTGTCAACGATCTCGCGGGTGTTGGCCAGGGCTTCGGGATGGTCGGCGAAAAGGGCCGCCATCTCCTGCGGCGTCTTCAGGAACTCCTGGCCTGAATAATGCATCCCGGCAGGATCGTCAAGGTCCTTACCGGTATTCAGGCATATCAGGATGCGGTGTGCCTGGTAATCTTTTTCATTAACGAAATGAACATCATTGGTGGCGATGACCTTCACATGGTGTTTCCCGGCCAGCTCCAGCAAAACCTTGTTTACCGCCTTCTGCTCGGGGAGCCCGTGATCCTGCAGTTCGAGATAGAAATCATCACCAAAGATGTCGAGGTACTCGAGCAAAACCTCCTCCGCCTTTTCGGGACCGAATTTCAGTGCGGTGGCGGGGATCTCGCCACCCAGGCAGGCAGAAGAGGCGATAAGCCCTTCCCTGTGGAGACGCAGGAGCTCCTTATCGATCCTGGGGGTATAATAAAAGCCTTCGAGGTAACCTTTTGAGCTGAGTTTCGACAGGTTGTGGTATCCCGTTTTGTTTTTAGCCAGCAGGATCAGGTGGAACCCGCTCCGGTCGACCTTGCCACGCTGGCTGTGGCGTCCGGCCGCCGCCACATAGACCTCACATCCTATGATCGGCTTGATACCGGCCTTTTTGGCGGCCTGAACAAAGACGGGAACACCGTACATATTGCCATGGTCGGTGATGGCAAGGGCTTCCATGCCGCTTTCCTTTGTCCTGGCCATAAGATCGCTGATCTTGCTGGCCCCGTCAAGGATCGAAAATTGCGTATGAACGTGCAGGTGTGTAAAATCAGGCATTTTTTAAGGAAAGGCTCAAAATGATCATGAAATATTGAAAAGCAAAATTAGCTAAAAAGCAAGTGCCAGCCGGCATTGTTAATAAAAATTGAATAACCTGGCGGGAAGACTGTGATTAGATATATTGCTGTATGTCAAAGCATTAATAAACCGCCTAAATTGCAACTCACTGTTCTCTACCGTAATACATCCCACCGCCCGTTAACCACCGGGCAGGGGATGTCTGGCCCTCCGGTCCGTTCCGCAAAGAATCATATCTTTGTAAAAAACAACCTATGGAATTCTCGAGGGAAAACAAGCTGGAAGCCATTGCCGACCTGAACCGCGTATTCGCCGAACACCTCGGCATCGACGACATCCCCCTTAACGAAAGCCGTCAGGGGATACTCAAGCGGATACAGCAGGCCGACGACGAATGTTTCAGCGTGCTGGCATCCTTCAACAATGCATGGCTGGCGCTTGATTACATCAGGAGCGACAATGAGCTGAGGGTCAAGGTGGAAGATGTATGGAAGATGGAGGTCGACAGGCACAGGGAAAGCTTCGGTGAAACCAGGGAAGCCATGATCGCCCTGGCTGAAAAATACAAGATCGACCTCGAACCGTTGATGCTCAGGATCAACTGGCTGTAAAATAATGCAGCCATTCCTTTTCTTTTTCAAAAATTATCCGGATATTTGCACCCCCAAAAAAACGGGAAATGTTCATTAACAATTAATTTAATTTTTTTTATGCCAACAAAAATCAGATTGCAGAGACGAGGCAGGAAGGCAAAACCCTTCTTTCACATCGTCATAGCGGATGGTCGTGCACCACGAGACGGAAAATTCATCGAAAAGATTGGCACTTACAATCCCATCACCGAACCGGCCGACATCCAGCTTAATTTCGACAGGGCACTCTATTGGCTCCAGACAGGCGCACAGCCTACCGACACC
>CAZHYA010000367.1:0-2697 GCA_964536525.1 uncultured Bacteroidales bacterium
CAGACCTTGGTCTCTATGACGATGCTCTGCACTGCACAGGTGATGTTCTCCGGCTCCAGCTGATGGAGATGACCAAAATGCTTGGCGCGCTGATCTCCTCTCTCCAGAGGAACAATAATAAGCGCGATAACGACAACGACAGTTATGACCCCGACAATGACGAAATGCCTGACGACTGAAGGACAGATTCAATAAAAAAACCATCAATGATTAATCAAAAAGCCCGGCATAACGGTTTCCGGGCCGGATAACACTTTAAAACATGGCAATACTCAAAGCATTCAGGGGCCTGAGGCCTCCTGCCGAAATCGCAAAATTAGTAGCCTCCAGGCCTTACGACGTATTGAACTCAGAAGAAGCACGCATCGAAGCCGATGGGAATGAATATTCGCTGCTTCATATCATCAAGCCTGAGATCGACCTTCCGCCGGATGTGGATGTGCATGCACAGGAGGTGTACGACAAGGCCGTTGAGAATTTTTCGAAGTTCAGGAAGAACGGATGGCTGGCACAGGATGATGAAGAGCACCTCTACATCTATGCCCAGACCATGAACGGGAAGACACAGTATGGCATTGTGGGCTGTGCAGCCGTAGAGGATTATATGAACGGCATCATCAGGAAACATGAGCTGACGCGGCCCGACAAGGAAGAGGACCGGATGAAGCATGTACGTGCGAACAGCGCCAACATGGAACCCGTCTTCTTCTCCTACCCTGCCGTGAAAGAGATCGACGACATCGTGGAGCACCACGTGAAGGAACATGCCCCGGTGTACGACTTCGTAGCAGAGGATGGCATCGGCCATCATTTCTGGGTTATCCGCGATGCAGCAACCAATAAAAGGGTCGTGGACCTCTTTGCCGGGATCCCTTACACCTATGTTGCCGACGGGCACCACCGCACGGCTGCGGCCGCCCTTGTGGGCAACGAGCGGAAGAATGCCAACCCTGATCACACGGGCAGGGAAGAATACAACTATTTCCTGGCCGTGCACTTCCCCGACGACCAGCTCTCGATCATCGACTATAACCGGGTGGTCAAAGACCTCAACGGGCTCAGCCGCGAAGAATTCCTCGCGAAGCTCTCGCAGTCGTTTGTGGTGGAAGACAAAGGTGAAGACATTTACAAGCCCGGCCGGCTGCATGAATTCAGCATGTACCTGAACGGCAGGTGGTATGCCCTGCAGGCCAGGGAAGGCACCTACGACGACAACGACCCCATCGGGGTGCTCGACGTGACCATCCTGTCGAAGCATGTGCTCGACGATATCCTTGGCATCAAAGACCTGAGGAGGGACCAGCGCATCGACTTCGTTGGAGGGATACGCGGCCTGCAGGAACTCAAAAAGCGGGTCGACAGCGGTGAGATGAAGGTGGCCTTTGCACTTTACCCGGTATCGATGAAACAACTCATCAACATCGCCGATACCGGCAACATCATGCCCCCGAAGACTACCTGGTTCGAGCCTAAACTCAGGAGCGGCCTCGTGATCCACCTGCTCGACTGAGGCTGGCAATGCTTGCGGCTGCCGCCAGGTATAAAAAACCTGCAATGACAGATGAAATCAGGGCGTGATTTTCAAACTGATGGAACTTCACCAGAACCCGGCAATTCTAGGTTCAATATTATTTCCCGAGTTTGATCATACGGGTGTCGGTATCATGTACATATTTACCATCACCGTCCAGTATCCTGACATTGACTTCGTGAAACCTGCCCGTCAGGGGCACACCGGGAATGAATATGTCGACAGGGTTCAGGGAGAGATGATCAACCTCCACTTCCGGCAAGTCCCTATGACCACTGACAGAGACCTGCACCTTGCCTTTCCTGCCCTCATTGTCGAGGTCGTAGACCCTCACCATGAGCTGGCCGTTAACGATGGCATCGTATAGGCTGATCCGACAATTCATCTGTCATCGATTAATCATAATTCCCTGTAAAACACATCTTCTGGCAGGCAATATATAAAAATAGCCTTAACTTCGCAAGGTAAAATAACTCGTAAAAACTCCATAATGCCCACCATGAACATAGCAGAAAACTTACGACAAGTGCGTGAAAGCATCCCCCCGTACGTCAGGCTGGTGGCCGTATCGAAGACGCATCCCCCTGAGGCTGTCAAAGAGGCTTACGATGCCGGACATCGCCATTTCGGTGAAAACAAGGCACAGGAGATGATCGTTAAGCAGCCTGAATTGCCCTCCGATATTCTGTGGCATTTTATCGGGCACCTTCAGACCAACAAAGTGAAATACCTGGCACCCTTCGTGAGCATGATCGAGTCAGTCGACAGCCTGAAACTGCTGAAAGAGATCGATAAGCAGGCCCTTAAGGCCGGCAGGAAGATCGACTGCCTGCTGCAGTTCCACATTGCCAGCGAAGAGACCAAGTTCGGCCTCGACATGGAGGAAGCCCGGTCGTTACTCGGATCTGAAGCATACCATTCGATGAAGAACATCAGGATATGCGGCGTGATGGGGATGGCTACATTTACAGATGATGAACCAACACTCAGATGGGAATTCGGGCAACTCAGAGCGTATTTCGGGATGCTTAAGGAAGAATTCTTCAGTAAGGATAGCGCATTCAGGGAAATATCAATGGGCATGAGCGGCGACTACCGGATCGCCATTGAAGAAGGCAGCACGATCGTGAGGATCGGGACGGCGATATTTGGGGGAAGAGAGCTGT
>CAZHYA010000368.1:0-2694 GCA_964536525.1 uncultured Bacteroidales bacterium
GCCTGCAGCCATCAGCTTCTGCTTTCCCGGTCCGGCCGACTATGAACACGGCATCATCGGCGACCTCGAGAACCTTCCGCTCTTCAGGGGAGGGGTTGCCTTAAAGGCCATGCTGGAAAAGCATTTCGGCATACCGGTGTTCATCAACAACGACGGCGACCTTTTCGCCTACGGCGAAGCCATCGCAGGGTTGCTGCCCGGCGTAAACCGTGAACTGGAAAAGAGCGGCATTATGAAGAGGTACCGCAATCTCCTGGGGGTGACCTTCGGCACCGGATTTGGCGGCGGGATCGTTATGAATGGAACGCTGTTCAGGGGCGACAATTCTGCCGGGGCGGAGATCAACCGCATGCGAAACAGCCTTTATCCTCATACCAGCGCGGAAGACAGCGTGAGTATTCGCGGCATCAGAAGGGTCTTTGCACGGGAGGCAGGCATACCCATGAGTGAAGCTCCCGAACCGGAAATGATCTTCAACATCGGGATGGGAAGGGCCGATGGCCCGAAACATGCCGCCCTGGAAGCCTTCAGGGAGTTCGCATCGGTGGCCGGCGATACGCTGGCCAATGCCGTAACGCTCACCGACAGCCTGGTGGTGATCGGTGGCGGGCTGGCAGGCGCATGGCCCCTGTTCATGCCGCACCTTGTGGAAGAGATGAACCATGCATTCAGGGAGATCAGCGGCGACAGCCTGCCACGCATGGAAGTGCAGGCTTTCAACCTCGAGGACGAACAGGGCTTGCGGGATTTTATCGAGGATACTTCCGTTGTCATCAAAGTGCCTTTCAGCAATGCAACCATAAATTACGACCCGGTGAAAAAGGTCGGGGTGGGCATCTCCAGGCTGGGAACCTCCCGGGCCGTGGCCATAGGTGCCTATTCCTTCGCACTGAATGAACTTTCTTCCTGATTGTTGGTTAATATCATTAAGTTTTTTTAACCACAAAGTCACACAAAGAAAATCACAAAGCTTCACAAAGAATTTCCTTGGTGTACCTTTGTGCATGCATGGTGAACCCTTAGTGTTTAAACAAAAAGTTAAATGAATTTATATCCAATAGAAACTGGTAATTTCAAGCTCGACGGAGGCGCCATGTTCGGAGTGGTGCCCAAAGTGCTCTGGGAGAAGCAATATCCTGCTGATGAGCACAACCTCTGCAACTGGGCCATGCGTTGCCTGCTCGTGGAAGACGGCGATCGCCTGGTGCTCATCGACAACGGGATAGGCGAGAAACAGGACCACAGCTTCCTCAGGCACTATCACCTCAACGGCGACGACACCCTTGAGGGCTCACTTGAAAAATATGGCTTCAGGCCTTCCGACATCACCGACATGGTGCTCACCCACCTGCATTTCGATCACTGCGGGGGCAGCATCCGCTACAACGATGACCAAACGGCCTATGAGCTTGCTTTCCCCAATGCCACTTACTGGGTGAGCCGGGCACAGTATGAATGGGCCACCAATCCCAACCACCGCGAGAGTGCCTCCTACCTCAAGGAGAACATCTACCCGATAGAAGAAAGCGGCCGCCTGCGCCTTATAGAGGAAGAAGGGGAGTTCCTGCCGAATATCGAGGCCCGCATCTTCAACGGGCATACCGAAGGGCAGATCATCCCGCTCATCAAGTACCACGGCCGCACCGTGGCCTTTGTGGCCGACCTCCTGCCGGCCGCCACCCACATCCCCATGCCATGGATCATGGCCTACGACACCAAACCCCTGGTGACGCTCGATGACAAGAAAAGGTTCTATGCCGAGGCGGTGCCCAACGACTTCATCCTCTTCTTCGAACACGACCTGTACAATGAGTGCTGCACCCTCGAGGAAACACCGAAAGGGGTGAGGGTGAAGGAGACGTTCAGGCTGAGTGAGATATGATTTAACATTGAGCCCCTCACCCCCTTAACCCCCTACCCCCTTTTCCCCCTCTCCCTCGGGGAGAGGGGGCCAGGGGGAGAGGGGCATTGAACTTTCATTATTTCAAAAGCTATAAGTTTGCGAAAGTGTCCTGAGCAATTTTGCATCCAGCCCGTGCTCTATCCCGTTCTTTTCACAGTATTCGATCAGTGAAAGGGTGTTGAGATTGCCCAGCAGCTCGTGGTCGGTCATGGGGCAGCCGCCGATGCCGCCCAGCACCGTGTCGAAACGCCTCACGCCGGCCGAATAGGCTGCATCTACCTTTTCATAGTATGTTGAAGGGGTGGTGTGAAGGTGGATACCGAATTCCATGTCGGGGAATGCCGGGATGAGGGCAGCATATACCTTATGGATCAGGTCGGGGCCGGCAAGGCCCACCACATCGGCAATGGGAAGGGTCCTGAAGCCCTGCTCATGGAAATGGCCGGCAATATCCACCAGCATATCCACCGACCAGGGATCTCCGTAAGGGTTGCCGAAACCCATGGAGATGACCACCAGCAATTCCTTCTTATGAGCTTTTGTCAGTTCCTGCAGGTCCCTCACCAGCTTTTTCGACTGCTTGAAATCGGAGTTGATGTTCCTGCGCTGGAAGGTCTCCGACAGGGCAAAGGGGAAGTACAGCTGGTCGATCACGTTATAGCGTACGGCCTCCAGTCCGCCCTTCATGTTGGCCACCAGGGCCATCACCTTCGTGTCAGTACCCCTGAGGTCCAGCCCCACCCCCTGGATGCCGCTGGAGTTGTACTGCGCTCCTCCTGCAGTCACATCTC
>CAZHYA010000369.1:0-2685 GCA_964536525.1 uncultured Bacteroidales bacterium
GTCCCAAAGTCTTCTGCCGGATACGCGTTACGGGTTGTGACAAAGGCTCTTCAAAGGGCGGCAGGCATGATAACCGGGCATAAACACTGATGAAATGAACAAAATTCACGTTATCTTGTCTTTCTTTTTTGGGATGTATTCGGAATCATAACCAAATTAGCGATGAAAAAGAACCTTGCATTCCTGCTGTTTTTCCTTTTGGCAGCCCATGTTTTCGCTCAGTATAAATACGAAAAGGAATTCCGCATCAGCGAAGCTGAGGTGCCGGAACCTGCCGTGAGCTTTGTCGACTCGCTGGCTTTTGGCACAAAGGTCAGGTGGTACAGGGAGGTCGGTTACGATACCACATCTTTCGAGGCCAAGACCAGGTACGACAGGCAAAGGTACAGCATTGAGTTTTCTGCCGACGGGACCTTTGAAGACATCGAGGTCGGGATCAGGCCCGAACGCATACCCTCGGCCGTTTTTGGTGTGATGAGCGCGTACCTGCAGGCCGAACATGGCAAATACACGATCGACAAGGCCCAGGTCCAGTATTCGGGTGAGCCCGGCACCGTGCTGGCGTACTTCAGGAACAGGGAAACCGGCGACGGGGTCGGGGTCAATTATGAAGTGGTGATCTCCACCAAAAAGGAAGGCACCTACGTAATGCTGGAGTATTTGTTTTCCGCTGACGGGAAATTCGTTCGCAGATCACAGGTAACCCTGAAGCAATCAGAAAACATAATGTACTGACATGAAGCGTAGCACAGGAATTTTCGTGTTGGTCATCCTGTTGCCCCTGCTCGCTCAGGCGCAGGCCAGCCATCAGCTGGGGCTTCTTCCCTCGATCAATTTGAACAAGAAGCTGCCGAAGGACTGGTCGCTGAACTTCAAGGCCGAATCACGGCAATCCCTTTACCGGGGCGGTTTCGACTATGAATACCTGCTGACGGATGTGGCGCTTGTAGCCGCAAAAAAGATCGGCATCAACACTTCGGCGGCAGCGGGTTACCTGATGCGTATTGATGCTGAAGGCGTCCGTCACCGGGCGATCCAGCAGATCAGCTTCGTGAAAAGGTATGCGGGTTTCCGACTGTCGCACAGGGTCTCGGCCGACCAGACCTTCGAAAACGGCGATGCCCCGGAATACAGGCTCCGCTATCGATTATCCTCAGAGGTTCCACTGCAGGGCCTGTCGCTCGACCCGAAGGAATTCTTCCTCAAGCTGAGCAATGAATACCTCGGATCAATGCAGCATGACGACCTTGACCTGGAGATCAGGGCTGCGGCATTCATTGGTTATGCCATTTCACCAAAACAGAAGCTGGAGCTCGGACTCGATTACCGGCTCGATTCTTTCATTCACGGACAGGCCAGGAACCGCTACTGGATAGGATTGAATTTCTACCAGTCGCTTTAATAAAAAGTGGCCGTCTCATAAGTTATCATATTGTAATCAAGCTGTCTGATTTACTTTGTGTGGCTTTGGGTATCCTCTGGGATCCTTTGTGGTTCATTGAGTTGATATAACCACGAAGGCCACAAAGTTCACCGCAAGGTTTCACAAAGATATTTGAGACGGCCCCGGCCTATCGGCATTCAGATCTTCTTGCCGATGTAGAACACGTAACCGTAGAAGTCCTTATACCGTTCGTACAGTTCTGCCTCCCGGCGCATGTTTTCCACCAGCGCTTCAGCCGCATTGTTTCCCCGGTGTACAGCCAGGAATTCTTCCTGCACCGGGACCTGCGGCCTGAAGAAATTGTCGGTCCAGCAATGTTCCGGAAGGATGAAAGCAGCCGTGGGGACGTACCCGGCCTTTTGCAGGCGGGCTATGGTATTCGGGATGGTGTCGATGCCGGGATAGGCATCCATCCAGAAGTTGTGGATCTCGTCGGGACGCTGCTCGGTAAACCAGGATGCTTCAGTCACTGCAAGGTAACCGCCTTTTTTCAGCAACCTGCGCCACTCCGTGATCCCCCTTTCGAAGCCGATGTTATAGATCGCGCCTTCCGACCAGATCAGGTCGAGAGATTCCGCCCCGAAAGGGAGGGCATCCATGGAACCGACAATGCCCTTAACCCTGTTTTGCAGGCCCAGTTGTTTGGCATTCCGGTTGAAAATATCGATGAATCGAGGAAAGAGGTCGATGCCGGTGATGTTTCCCTGCGTATGCCGTGCAAGCGTCATCGTCTGACCGCCGGTGCCGCAGCCGATATCCAGGATCTCCGGCCGCTCGTTCAACCCGTCGATAAAATCCAGGGCTTTCAGGGTCGCTTCCTGACTGCCGGGCCCCTGCCTTTCCAGGTGTGCAAAATATTCGCAGATCAGGTTGAAATCAAATTCATGTATTGAGGTTTGTTCTTTGCTCATGATATTTTGAATTGGTGTTCGAACCCCGCCGCAGAACAAAGCCTCCCTGCGCCGGGACTGAACGTTAAGTAAAAATATTAAAAATATGGTTGTCCCGGCAGGTATATGCCGGGTTAAACGAAGGTATAAGCTGTTGCAGGCCGCCGCAGCTTATTTACATCACCGAATCCGAATTCAATCTAAACATCCAAAAGTTTATGAATGCAAAGGTAAACATTTTCAAATAATCGATGAAATTTCAGGGTGTTTTTTTATGGTTTAAAGCAGGTGCCGGGTGTCCCGAAAAACCAGAAATCTTCGATTTCATTGTTTTTCGAGGATCCTCGATCC
>CAZHYA010000370.1:0-785 GCA_964536525.1 uncultured Bacteroidales bacterium
CATCTGCAGGTGTGTGGTGTACTCATATCCCTTTCTTTATGAATAGCTGGAGGCCGTCCTTCATGCTCTGGCCTCCCAGCCAGGCGGCCATGATCGGCTTGGAATGATGCTCCGAGATCTTGGCCACGGCTTCCGCGGTCTTGGGGGGTGCGGTCATGGCCTGTGGCGTGAGGATGACCAGCACGGCATCCACCTTCTCGTCCTGGAGCACGATCTCGGTGGCCTTGGCAAAGCGTTCGGGTGTGGCATCTCCGATCACGTCAACAGGGTTGCCATGCGACCAGAAGGGAGGCAGCTCGGCATCCAGCTTGGCCAGGGTTTCTTCTGACAGCTTGGTGAGGCTTCCGCCTTTGCTGATCAGCATGTCGGTGGCCATCACCCCGGGTCCGCCTGCGTTGGTCACGATGGCCAGGTTGGAGCCCTTGGGGATGTTCCTGCGGGAGATGAGGTCGGTAAAGTTAAAGATGTCGCCGATGTCGTAAACCCTGGCAACACCTGCACGCTGAAAGACAGCATCGTAGATATTGTCTTCCGATGCCATGGCACCCGTATGTGAGGCAGCGGCGGCAGCCGATTCGGGATAACGCCCGGCCTTATATACGATGATGGGCTTCTTGCGGGCAAAGGCACGTGCAGCCGTCATGAACTGCCGGGCAAAAGTGATGCTCTCAACGTAGAGCACGATGGATTTGGTGTTCGGATCCTGCCCGAAATAGTCGATCAGGTCGCCGAAGCCCACGTCCATGGTGTTGCCGATCGACACAAAGTATGAAAACCCGATGTTC
>CAZHYA010000370.1:827-2659 GCA_964536525.1 uncultured Bacteroidales bacterium
GGCATGTGCGAAGCAAAGCTTACATTCATCTTTAATCCGGGTACGATGATACCCAGGCAGTTGGGGCCGATCACGCGCATGCCTTCCCATTTGGCCACTTCGGCTTTCACCTGTGCCTCCAGCTTGCGCCCTTCTTCTCCCGATTCCTTGAAGCCTGCCGACATGATGATGATACCCTGCACGCCGGCTTCTCCGCATTCCTTGATAAGCTGCGGAACCCGCGTGGCCGAAGTGGCGATCACGGCCAGGTCGGGGGTCTTTGGCACACTCTTGATGTCGGGGTAACAGGTGATGCCCATCACTGCCTCATATTTCGGATTGATGGGATAAACAACACCCTCGAAGCCACCACCAACGAGGTTCTTTAATGCTATGCCTGCCACAGAATCGGGATTGTTCGATACCCCGATCAGGGCGATCCTTTTAGGCCTGAAGATCTTGTGAAGTGTTCTGATTGGCATTTGTAATGATATTTTGATGTTTCATACTGCCTTTCCGGCTTTGCGCTTTGCGCTGCAAAGGTAGGAACAAAAAATCACATTGTGAAACGATTAACAAACATTTCAAACCATCGTAATAATGAATCCAGGAAGAAGGATTGGGCTGACTTATGCGTGGCGAAAACGTTGAAATGCGCTCAAAGGAAAATAAAAAACCCGCCCTTGCGATGGGGCGGGTCTCTGGATTATGGATTGCTTGTATTAATTTGCTTTTTTGGGTGCCCTGGCCATGATGATGATCACGGTACCGATAAGGCAAGCCACACCGGCAATGACAAATGGTGTAAGCCAGGCTGAGGGATCGGCAGCACCCTGTGCTGCATCCTTAAAGAAACCTGCGATCTGGGGGCCCAGGATCCCGGCAATGCCGTAGGCAAAAAATACCAGTCCGTAATTCCTGCCAACGGTCTTGTTCCCGAAGAAGTCGGCTGTAATGGCAGGAAAGAGTGCGAAGTTGCCACCGAAGTTGAAGCCGATGATCGCTGCAGCAATGATCAGCCCCCAGGCGGTGCCACCGAGGTAGAAGAAGGCCAGCATGATGATTCCCTGCAAGAGCGTCATCAGGATGATGGAGATCCTCCTACCGATGTAATCCGATAACATTCCCCAAATGATCCTGCCGAGCCCGTTCAGGATGGCATACACGGCCATGGCCGTTCCGGCCGTGGCGCTGGCCCATTTAAAGGTGTCGGCAAAGCCTTCGGTGGAAGGTTCCAGCGTACCCAGCTTTGCGTAAGTCAACGCATCGATGCCGAAAAGTTTTATGCAGTAAATGACCATAAGCCCCGCCAGGGCCGAGAAAACGAAGGTCAGGAAAATCATATAATACTGAGGGGTTTTGATCATCTCGCCGGAGTCGAAATTCAGTTCTCCTGAAGCAGCTGCTGAATTGGGTTCAGGCGGTTTATACCCTTTTGGGAGCCATCCCTTTGGCGGGTCTTTCATGACGAGGCTCCCGAGGATCACCATTACGGCGAAGATGATGCCGTAAAGCAGGTATACGCTCCTGATTCCATCCAGGCCTGCGATCTCAATGGTCTTAAGAAGTCCGCCTCCCCATGAGCCGGCCCACTTTACCCATATGGTGGCACCAAAGCCGAAGCCGGCAACAGCCAGGCCGGTGAGCATACCCTTCTTGTCGGGGAACCATTTCACGCCCACTGCGATAGGTACCACGTAAGCAAGACCGATCCCCGAACCACCAATGATACCGATCAGGATCAGCTGGGCAATAAATGAGTTTCCGAAAAACCCGGCGAGGATATAGCCGAGGCCAAGGACCAGGCCCCCTGCCATGGCAAGTTTTCGCGGACCGATGGTGTTGAGCTTCCT
>CAZHYA010000371.1:0-2657 GCA_964536525.1 uncultured Bacteroidales bacterium
ATGGGGTGATGCTGAAGTCAGCCTCCGGCCCGTCGAGGATGGTCAGCTGCATGAAAGATGTGTCATTGCTGCACGGCAGTATACCGTAAACCACAAGCCTGAAGTCGATCAAACCGAGTTCGCCTGGAGCAGGCGTGTAAACAGGTAATAGGGAGGTCGGATCATTGAAATCCCCCGATCCGCCGGTCCAACGGAGCGAATCATAGCTTTGCGCGGTGGCAGGGGTTGCAGCGGTACTGAAATCGAATGGATAATGTTCGCAAATGAATTCTGAAGATCCTGCAGAAGCCGATGCAGGCGGGATGACCTCGTGATCATGAGTGATGGTCTTCGAACAAACATCAAGGGATACCAGGAAGGAACCGGAAGTGGAATAGATATGCCAGGTTTCCCTGCCCGTGGCTGTATTGCCGTCGCCGAAGTCCCATATCCATTCCGCATAGGTTACCTGATCTCCGGTTCCGGTAAACCATCCGGTATCGCCCATACAGCTGGGATCATCCGTGATGAAGAAGTCGATGTTCGGGTCTGTAATGATCTTTGAATAGTAGGCCGTATCCACGCAGCCGTAAGTATTGGTAACGACAAGGGAAACCAGGTAGGTTCCCGGGCCTGTGTAAGCATGTGATACGACCTGGCCAGAGGCCGTATTGCCATCGCCAAAATTCCATTCCCAGCTGGTTATTGTCGTCGTGGCGGATCCGGAAAACACAATTACATCATTGATACAGCTCGTGTCGGCCGGGGTCGGTTCAATATTGGCTACCGGCAATGTGTCAATGGTGAGGGTCATGCTGCTGACGGCGTCACCGCAGGAAGCAATCCCGTATGCGGTAAGCGTTAAGGTGATATCTCCCAATTCAGAAATATCAGGATAATAAACGGGCCTGAGGATTGTCGGATCACTGAAGGTCCCGGCCCCACCTGTCCATAACAGTGAATCATAACTTGCCGCCCAGGGTAATGTGATCGAGGTGTTGAAATCGAAAGGTTCCCCCTGGCAGACTGATTCATCCGATCCGGCACCACAGATGGCCTGCGGTTGCACATATGTTGTGTCTGTGACCTGATTGATGCATACGGTATCGGGTGGGACGATGGTAAAGTCGATAAAATAATTGGTAAAGGAAATGATCTTTTGGCCAAAGCCTGCAGCAGAAGGGTCAAAAGTGCTTCCTGAAGTGCCCGGGCCTGTCAATACCCCGGAAGGAGGATAAAGGGTCAGGGTTTCGGGAGGATCGGTCGCACAATAAAGGGAATCGAGCCCGCTCATCTCAATGGTATTGTCGAGCAGAAGGAACTCCATGGTGTCAAGTTCGGTATTACATGCCGATTCATAGTCGAAGGCAATGATCACGGTGCGCGTCGGATCGATGGTAAAGTCTTGTACTGGGATGATATTCAGGGAGTCGATCATGGACCCGGAGGGGATGACAATGGAATCGGGCAGGAGATTATAGTCCACACCGTTCACAGCCGTGCCCAGGTAGTTAAAAGTGATTACATAATCATATGGCAGTGGGTCGACGAGCTCAAAATAGATGGTGGCATCGTTGCATCCTTCAATAAGAGAACCGTAGCCAGGTGATGAAGAACTGAAATTCGAGGAAATGATCAGGCCTGTTGCCGAAAAGCTGTTGGCCTCAAGAAATACCCCTGAATCGTATATCTCATCGAGATCGTCGGCAATGGTCAGCTTCATGTGGTAGGTAGAACAGGGTGTTACGATGGCAATAGCTTCGAGCACAGTGGTAAACCCATCGTAAACAATGTACATTCCTCCGGTATTGTCGATATAATACTCACAGTTTACGCATGGTCCCGAATTTGTTGGCCCATTGTTTACATTATTGATAGAGACGGGTAAAATCGTTTCAGGGACAAGCGCGATATTTTCATTTACGTAATTACCCCCTGATGGATTTGGCCCTGTAATGAAAAAGGCAAAAACATCGTTATACTGGTTGACAAACTCTGGATATTCCTCTGAACCGAACACATACCTGAAAGTAAGGGTATCGCTTTGCGGGATGAAATCAAATTCCAGCGTGGCGGCATCGTTGGTTCCGATAACGCCGGGAAGATCATCAAGATCAGGATCGCCTGGCGCCAGATTATTTGTGCTGGCGTTGACCGACTGGGGATTCGCTGCTTCAGCAGCTATTCCTGTTGACAAAATGATCCCTTCATCCAGCCCAAGGTTCGTGGTATTGCCGTTGCTGAATGAGCAAATTGCGTTTGCCACATTTCCGGTAAATGTTATGTTAGATACCGTAACACCTGATCCGATCAGGATATTCTGGACCAATTCTTCAGGGGTCATGGTATTGTCGATCACCAGTTGTGCGGATGAATACTTTCCACAGGACAGGAATATGGCAAGCAGCATTGCAATTTTCAGATACTTTTTCCCCTGTGTGAGCGCCCTTTTCATCCCTGGAATTTATATTTCAACGACAAAGTTAAACCACCCGCCTGCAAATGGCAAGGTGTTAAAAACACTATATAGACAATTTTTGAAGCAGAGGGTTGCCAACCTTATTAGGGTTGCCAACCCTAATAAGGTTGGCAACCCTTTATAATCATCTGATCAGCAGCACCCTTCCATACGTTTTGGTATTCCCGTCTCCGGCATCGGTGCCTGTCCATATGCTGCC
>CAZHYA010000372.1:0-2654 GCA_964536525.1 uncultured Bacteroidales bacterium
CTTCCGAAGACCTGGGCATCAGCGACTACAACAACCATATATATTCACACCTGCAGACGGTGCTGCTCCGTTACAGGGACCGTTCGGTCATCGACCGCCGGGATATTCGTGGCGGCACAGGCGGTGAGGTGGTGTTCTTTGGTGGTGCCATGGTGTCTTCCACCTTCAGTTCATCATCGTCGGCGGCGGATGCCACAAACAAGAACCAGCTCGACAAGATCGTGGTACAGGTAGACGACAGCGAAAACCTCAACGTCACCACTACGCTGCTGGAGCGTATGATGCTAAGGAGGCATTCGGAGATCATCGATTTCGAGATCACCGTGCCTGAGCTCCTGCTCAAGCAAGAACAGCGGACCAAGGATATCTTCAACATCGTGCTGGGCGTTATTGCCAGCATCTCGCTCATTGTGGGAGGTATCGGCATCATGAACATCATGCTTGCCTCCGTGATGGAACGCATAAGGGAGATCGGCGTGCGCCGGGCCACGGGGGCCACGAAGCGCGACATCATCACCCAGTTTCTCACCGAAGCCACCCTGATCAGCATCACCGGTGGTTTCATCGGGATCGTACTCGGTGTTACCTTTTCCAAGCTCATCACTGAATTTACCGGTATCCTCACGATCATATCCCTGCTTTCGATCGTGGTGTCGTTTGGCGTTTCCGCCGCCATCGGCATTATGTTCGGCTATATGCCAGCCCGTAAGGCAGCCAACCAGAACCCTGTAGAATCATTGCGTCATGAATAGTTACAGATCAATGAAGAAAACGTTTTTCGTAAGCCTTAGGGCCTTTATGCTTGCCGGTGCGGTCATCCTGTCGGCAAACCCCGCATGCGCGCAGGACGACAGCACAAATTACCTCTCGCTCGACGATGTCATTTACATCGCGCAGCAGCAATCGCCCGACGCCCTGATCGCCAAGCACCGCTTCCGTGCCAGCTACTGGGAATACCGTTCGTTCAAAGCTGATTACCTGCCTGGGCTGGTACTTAACGGCACGGTGCCGACGTATAACAGGTCGATCTCGCCGGTGCAACAGCCTGATGGAAGTTTTGAATTCAAGCCCCTCGACCAGGGAGGCGCCGATGCCAGGCTCTCCCTGACCCAGGAGATCGGACCGACAGGCGGCAGCATATCATTATACAGCAAACTCAGCTGGTATGATAACTTCACCGGCAATCCCCAGCAGAACCCCTTTTCGGCCGAGATCGTTAACGTAGAATATGTGCAACCCATCTTCCAGTACAACCCCTTCAAGTGGGATCGCCACATCGAACCCATGAAGTATGAGATGGCAAAACGCAAATACCTGGAAGATGTTGAGCAGGTAGCCATCACCGCAACAAACTATTTCTTCAACCTGTTGCAGGCGCAGATCGACATGCAGATTGCCGTAAAGAACATGTTCAACTACGACACCCTCTACAGGATCGCTAAGGGCCGTTACCAGCTCGGAAAGATCGCAGAGAACGACTTGCTGCAGCTGGAGCTCAACTTCCTGAAGGCTGAGGCAGCGGTTGAGCAAACAGAGCTCGAGCTCGAGAATAACCTTTTCAGGTTACGGTCCTACCTTCGGATAAAAAGTGACCTGCCAATCGAGTTGATCCCTCCAACCGTTGAAGGTTTCTTCACCATCCAGGCCGACAAGGCCATTGAAGAGGCAAAGTACAATTCATCAACAGCATTGGATTTCGATCAGCGCCGGCTTGAAGCACAGAGCTCAGTGAACCTGGCCAGGATGAACGGGCGTTTCGACGCAGACCTCACCGCCAGGTTTGGGCTTGCCACACAGGGGAACAGCATTCCGGAAGCCTATACCCAGCCCGACGACCAGCAGGTGGTCAGCCTCGGTTTCAGGGTGCCGATTCTCGACTGGGGCTCTGCGCGCGGGCAGATCAGGCTGGCCGAATCGCAGGAAGAGCTGGTATTCACATCCATTGAACAGGAAGAGATTGACTTTGAACAGAATATCTTCCTCGAGGTGATGCAGTTCAACATGCAGGAAAACCAGCTCAGGATCGCCGCCAAGGCCGACACGGTAGCCCAGAAACGCTTTGAGGTAACCCAGAAAAGGTATATGATCGGACAGGTGAACGACGTGCTGGAACTCAACAATGCACAGATCGACAACGACAACGCACTCAAAGGCTATTTCCAGGCCCTGAGGGGTTACTGGCGCAATTATTACCAGATCCGCAAGGAAACGCTCTTCGACTTCAAGCGCAACATGCCGATACTCTTCGATATTTCGGAGATTATGTAGGGTATCGGGCATCGGGTCCCGATTCCCGGTTCCCGGGATCGCGGATCCACGAAAAACAATGAAATCGAAGATTTCTGGTTTTTCGGGACATCAGGCATCGGGCATCAGGCATCGGGCAATAGGCATCGGGCATCAGGCATCGGGCATCGGGCATCGGGCGACAAGCACGTTATGAACCTGTAACGCCCCAAGTCTCATCGTCTCATGTTATCACATCTCATGTCTCAGCGCTCCTACCTGTACCGTTTCTAAATAATAATTATTTACATATCTTTGCAAAGCAGTAAACAATTAACTTAAACAATAAAACACGGAGTATGTCAGTATTAGTTGGCAAAAAAGCCCCTTATTTTTGTTGCAAGCATTGATTTCTTTGCCCCAAGAGG
>CAZHYA010000373.1:0-2646 GCA_964536525.1 uncultured Bacteroidales bacterium
CGTCTTCCCAGCTCTGCGCATAGGGGAAGGTGCTGATGATATAGGCGTTGGGGTCTGCCTCCTGTATCGTGATGTCGTCGAAGGTGAAACCGTCGCTGGCCGTGGTGCTGGTGGCCGGGTAGTTGTCTTCCTGCCCGAAGCGCAGCTGGAAGGTGGTGGTGGCCGACTGTCCGGCAGCGCCAAGCAGCGCGTCAATGTCGATCTTGTTCACCGTGTTCCATACGCCGGCGGTGCCCCTGTTCGCATACAGGTCGTAAGCCATGATCCATGCAGCGCTGCTGCTGCCGCGGATCCACAGCCTGTCGTTGCTGTTCGACTCCTCGCCGTGGTGCATGTACTTGAACGACAGCTCCAGGTTGCCGGAGGCGTTGTAGGCCGACAGGTCGAGGGTGGCCTGCAGGTAGTTCACCGAGTTGGTGCCCGACACGCTGCAGTCGAGGGTGGCGGCATGGGTGCCCGAATAGTAGAAGCCGCTGCCTGCCGTAAAGCGCAGGCGCCCGTTGGCGGTCTTGTCGTAGCTCCAGGATGGCAGGCCGTTGAGGCTGCCCTCCGGGGCGGTATAGGTGGTGGTGACCGCCCCTTCGAAGTCTTCCGTCCAGGGGAGGCTGAAGGGCTGCGGATCGGTGGCGAGGATGTATGCCGTTTTGGTTTCCGTGTCGGAGCCTTCAGCGTTGGTGGCCACCAGGGTCACGTCGTAGCTGCCGGCCACGTCGAAGGTCACCTGCGGGTGCTGCGAGGAGGCGTTGGTGCCGTTGACAAAGGTGACGGTTGACGGGCTGAACGACCAGGCCCCGCTGGCGGGTGCGTTGGCCGACAGGTCGGTGAAGCTTACGGTGGCGCCGGTCAGCGGGGCCGTGTTGTCGGCCGCGAAGTCGGCCACCGGAGGCATGGGCGCGGCGGAGCCGATGCCCGTCACGATGATGGAGAACACCTGCGAGCCGCCCGAGAGGGTGCCGTCATGGTCGACCACGATGGTGTAGTCGGTGCCGGCCACAGGGTTGTCGATGGTCACCATCTCCACGTTGTCCACGTTGTTCTCGCCATTGCGTGTGGCGGCGGCCGATGGGTTGTTGCGGTCGAGCTTCCAGGGGTAGAAGGTGCTGCCCCCCTGCGTGATGCGCAGGTCGAGCTCGTTCACGATCATGGGCGTGAGGGGGTCGAGCTGTGCGCTCACGGGGCTGCCCGGCAGGTCGGTCCACACGATGGTCACCTGCAGCGGCTGCGTGCCGGCGGCGGTGACGGTGCGCTGGTAGGTGCCGCCATTGTTGAGGGTGATCTCCTCCATGGTGTTGAGCGACGGGTCGGCGGTGATCACGTCGGCAGCGGCCAGCGTGTTCATCAGCCCCCAGCCAAACTGGTAGTCGGGACCGGCATTGGCGCCGGCCTCGTCGGCGGTGTGGATGATCAGCGCCTTGAGGGTGCTGGCACGCATATGGTTGCCCGTGCCGTTAAGGTCTTCATAATGTTCCTGCAGCAGGATGGCCGAGCCCGCTGCCGAGGGGGAGGCCATGGAGGTGCCGCTGAGCGAGGTGTAGTCGCTGTTGTTGTCGTCGTCGGTGCTGTAGAGGCTCACCCCGTTGGTCACCACGTCGGGCTTGATGCGGCCGTCGTCGGCAGGGCCCCAGTAGCTGAAAGTGCTCATCACCACGCTGGAGGGACTGCTGTACCCGCCGGGGATGTCTTCCACGGCGCCCACGGTGAGGATGTTCTTGGCCACGCCGGCATGGGAGATGCAGTCGTAGGGGCCGTCGAGCGGGTAGGGCGGGTTGGCAGGTCCGTCGCCACGGTCGTTGCCGGCCGACTTGCAGATGAGGTAGTAAGGCGCGTCATGGGCGATCTGGTCCCAGTCCTGCGCCTGTGTTTCGTAAAAACCGAAAAGGTAATCCTCCTGGGTGCTGATGGCCGTGTTGCCATACCACTGCCAGGTGGTGCCGGTCCACACCCAGCCGCGGCTGTAGCCGTAGGAGTGGTTCGACACCAGGGCGTTGTTGTTGGCCGCCTCGGAGGCCATCTCCGACTCGTCGTAGCCATACCCTTGGCGCTGCCCACCACGCCGGAGGCAATGAGCGTGCCGGCCACATGGGTCGAATGGTAGTGGGTGGTGGTCACCCCGTCGCCCATCACCACGCGGCCGCTGTATTCCTGGTGCGTGCCCAAAACGGCGCCGCCGTCCCACTCATGCACGGTCATGCCCGAGCCGTCGAGGGTGTAGCCGTAGCCGCCGCCGCTGTTCACCTTGTTGGTGCTGACAGTGGCCGAAGAGTTGGCATTGTTGGTCATGTAATACTGCGGGTTGCCGTAGGCGTCGATGTACATCAGCTCCATCAGCACCTCGTCGTTGTCGATGATGAAGGGGATGTTGTTGCGCGAGGCGAAGTCGCGGGCCTCAGCCTTCTTCTGGTCGAACTCGGCAGCCTTGCGGGCGGCAAATTCGTTGAGGGCCTGGCGGTCGGTGACGGTCTGCGCGCCGAGCTGTGCCAGCGCAAACACTGCAATAAGCAAAGACAGGAATACCTTTTTCATGTTTTAAAAGATTTATGGTTATTTGGTTTCACATTACATTATATATCCTAATGCGCACAGGGCGCCGGTAATATTAAAGAGAACAGGGCTGCGGGTCTGTTTTATTCGTTGCTCCCGGCCGCT
>CAZHYA010000374.1:0-2612 GCA_964536525.1 uncultured Bacteroidales bacterium
AATTATCGTAAAAATAATTGTGGCTGAGCAGCGCATTTGAATTTTGCCAGCAGATGATGGCGCCTCCGTAGGTTGACCGGTTATCAATGAAAGTATTGTAGCGGATAATGCCATTGAACTCACCGAAGGCGATCGCACCGCCGGCACTCTGCGAACCGATCCAGGCCTGGTTGTCGATAAACAGGCAATGCTCGATCCTGACCTTGCTGAAATCCATGATCCCGATCCCTCCCCCGCAGTTCTCGGGCCAGGTGCCCGTGCAGTTGGCGTCCTGGAACCTGCAAAAGGTGAAGATGCTGCTGTCCGCCTCCGCTGACACATCCATAATTTTCAATCCGCGATGTCCTGCGGCGTTGCTGCAGGTAAAATATATGGTGTCGGTTTCGGCGCCCTGGGCCATGATGTTGCCGTTGATCCGGAAAATATAATTGCCCTGGAAGTCGACCGTAACACCCGCCCCGATCACGAGGGTGCAATCTGCGGGTACCATGATATCCCCTTCAACGAGGTAAGGCGAACCGGCTGCGGTCCAGTTGCCGTAAACATCACCTGCGGGAACGGTGGTCTGCGCACTAAGCATTCCCACCGTGATGAACATACCGAATAATAAAGTAAAGATTGTTTTCATATCTCCTGGTTTTTGGGTTTGTACTTTTTGTCAAGCTAAAAATACAATACCCTCCGACCGGATATGGGAAGAATGTATGAACGCGCCGTTTTGGGGGCTGAACGCCGGGATTTTTCTTCTGAACGCAATGCTACCTTCTGCGAAGGAGCATTCATTGGATCCTTTGCCTGAGTGATCAGTGATCATATTCTAATGCTTATTGCAGAAAGGTCTTCTGGCAAGAAGCTGCCTCAAAAGTTAAAAATATGGTATTTATACTGTCTGAATTACTTTGCGTGACTTTGAAAATACTTTGCGTAACCTTTGTGGTTCAATGAATTAAAAATAACCACAAAGATTACAAAGGGCAACACTAAGTTTTACAAAAACTTTTGAGACAGCTCCTTCAAGCATCCCAATCTCCACTAATCAATAATCATTAGGATATCATCAATCAATTAAGGGGTATTTTCAACCGCACCAGCGTCCCCGCGGGCGCTCCGTCTTCGTGTTCCTTATCGATGATCTCGAAAAAGCCCTGCGGCCTTTTCCTTCCCCAGAGGTGCTGGAGGCGGGTGCGGGTGAGGCTGACGGCCGTGGAGGCATGCACGCTGTGCTTTTCGGCTTTCATTTTGCCGGATCTTTCACGGCCTACCCCATTGTCGTCGACTTCGTAAAGGATATGGCCATCTTCCTTTTGTATCCTGACCACCACCTTTCCTTTTCCGCTTTCCATGTTCTTTATGCCATGCTCGATGGCATTTTCGATGAATGGCTGGGCCAGCATGGGTGGGATCAGGGTGATTTCAGGCTCGAGGGCATCGTCCACTTCGATGCCGTAACTCAGTTTATCTTCCAGGCGAAGCTGTTGGAGCCCGAGATACTGCCTGATGGTATCCACCTCTTCGTGGAGCGTGATGGTCTCCCTGCGTGAATTATTGAGGATGCTGCGCATGAGTTTCGCGAATACGGCCAGGTACCGCCCTGCACTCAGCGAATCCTTGCTGAAGATGAAGTGCTGTATATTGGTGAGGCTGTTGAAGATAAAGTGCGGGTGCATCTGCGAGCGGAAAAGCTGCTGCCTGACCAGCATGGCCTCCTGCTGGTTCCTGATCTGGATCTGCCTGATCAGGATGATGGCAAAGAGGAGCAGGAGGATGAGGATGCCCCCCAGGCTGATGATCACGTATTGCGACCTGTCGGCCCTCAGGCTGTTGAGTTCATTTTCCTGCCCCAGTCGATCGATCTGCATCTGCTTCTGTTGCGATTCGTGATGGGCCTGCATCTCGGCCAGCTGACGATGGGTCTCGAGCGAGAAAACCGAATCGTGCAGGAGAAGGTACTCCCTCAGGTAGCGGTTTGCCGGAACAAGCTCACCCCGCCCTTCGTACAATCCCGCCAGGGCCATGGCCGCATCCGCGCCTTCCCTGAGCATGCCCATGGAATCGGCCTTCTGGTATGCCTGTTCAAATATTCTGATGGCGGCCTCGCGACGGCCCTGCATCACCATGGCCCGGCCGATGTCGATATACAGCCCGGGGATCTCACGGATAAAGCCTCCTTCGCGGTATGTTTCCAGAGCCGACTGAAAATAGTCCAGGGCGGCTCCGGTCTGCCCTTCCTGCAGAAAAAGCTTTCCCAGCCCTGTGCGGGCCCTGGCCTCCAGCGGCTCATTGCCCATACTCCCGGCCAACGACAACGACCGGTCAAAATAACGGGTTGCCGTGTCGGCCTCACCCCTGGCCTGCCAGGCCAGCCCTTTGTAATAGTTTACCAGTGCCTCGCCCCTGGTGAAATTCACCGGCCGGCAAAACATCAGCGAAGTGTCGTAATACATGAGCGCATCATCGAACTTATCCCAGTCGGCAAATACCTTTCCCAGGTAAAGGTAGGTTTCCGAGCGGCTTTCGGTATACTGTGCCATCCGCGAAGGATCGATGCGGCCTGAGGACACCGATGCGGTGTTTACCGCTGATGGCTGGTTCAAGACCGGCGACATTGGTTT
>CAZHYA010000375.1:0-2611 GCA_964536525.1 uncultured Bacteroidales bacterium
TCTTAATGGCAATACCAGGATAAAAGAAATAACTCAACACTCAACACCTAAAACTTAGAACTTCACGCTACCTCAACGATGTTGTAGTTTTCCAGCTCATAACTTCCCAGCCCGGCCTCCTGCCCTTTAAGGTTCGTAAGTATTTCTTCCGGTTCAAAGTTATTGAAAGTGGCTGCCAGGGCATCCATGCCGATCAGGTTGGTTCCCGCGAAGACCTTATCGAGCTTCAGCATATCGCCCGGGCCTGCCGGGCCATTGGTTACGATAAATTCCGTAGCATCGCCGATGATGAGGTCGGGCTGCCTGAGCATATTAATGTCGGCAATGCACTGTGCCAGGAATTCGGGATCGTTCCTTTCGCCCGAGCCCAGGTGATAGAACACATTCGTTTTGCGTGTGCAGAAGCCCATGGAATTCTTCATAAAAACACAGTAGCGAGAAAAAAATCTCGTCTTATGAAAAGATTCGTTGATGAGCACATCGACCTCACCGAGGGCCCTGATCACCTCCACCTCCTTCAGGCCTTTGGCCCCGTCGATACCCGGCAGCAATTCCCAGTCCTCCTCGTTGAATTCGGCCGGGAAAATGTTGGAAGGGACCTGTACGAGCTTATCGGTGTATGCTTTCATGTCGGTATATAATGCGCTGCGCTCCCAGTAGGCACCGTCAACTACCTGCAGGCATGTTACTTCAGCTGCCGAAGCATCAAAACACATCTTCACCACTGCAAGTGAAACATCAGGATGCACATATGCCCCTGCCTGCTCGAAGGCGGAATTGATCAGCAGGCCGACTTTCGCTCCTGCCGGCACAAACTTCTGCATACCGCCAAGGGCTTCCACTGCCCTGATGGTATTCCCGAAATAATCGGTGCCGCTTACTACCGTAATATCGGCATCTTCTCCGGCAATCGCCGAAAAGGCTTTCCTCCCAAGCAGGGAGGTACCCAGGAAGGCTGCCGCACCAGTGGCAGCCCAACGTTTAATGAATGATCTGCGGTCCATTGAATTCCTTATTGTATGATTTGATACTATATGACAAAGACGGATGGCTAAGATATAAAAATATTGATATGCGGGAATCGAATCCTGTCAAATATGCTATAGGTTTCGGATCATTCCGCTTTCCTGACGAGTATCGTGCTGAGCACCGCAACGGCCAATCCCACCCCGAACGTCATGATCATGGCGGTGATCACCGACTCGTCGTAGCCGCCGGTGATCCAGAAGATGGTAAAGGCCACACCCGCTGCGATCGTAATCACGGCAGCCCTGCCGTGGAAACGTTTCCAGAAGAGGGTCAGCAGGATCACCACGGAGAAGTTGGCCCCTACCCCTGCCCACACCCAGCTCACGATCTCGAAGATGGTGTCGGAGGGTACGATGTAGGCGATGATCAGCGCCAATTCTGCCAGCAGCGCCGTGATGCCCCGGGAAAGCAGCAAATCATTCTTTCTTTTGGCCTTCTTGAAGGAGGGCTTGATGATGTTCTCCGAAAGTTCTGTCGCCGAAAGGATAAACAGAGAGTCGGCCGTGGAGATGATGGCTGCGATCACCCCGGTGATGAGGAAGGCGGCCACGGCCGGATGGAAGATCTCGAGGAGCACGGCAGGCATCACCGTTTCTGCATCTTCCAGCCCGCCTGCCCCCTGCGGCCCGAAGATCGCGATGCCCAGCCATCCCAGGATCAAGGCTCCGATATAGGCGATCAGCGTCCAGGTGATGCCCACGTTGCGGGCTATTTTTGCCTGCCTCCTGCTCCTGATGGCCATAAAGCGCAGGCTCAGCTGTGGTTGCCCGCCCAGGTAGCCAAAGAACCAGGAAAAGCCCCCGGCAATGGCGATGCCCGCCCCGAAGCCGGTGGCCCCCTGCAGCATGGAACTGTATGAAGGGCCTGCAGCCTCAAGGGCCGACGGGATGCCCGGCGCAAACAGGTCGGGGTGGTTCGAGAGGTAGATGATCCCTACGATCGGGCCGATGACCAGCGTGATGATCATCACCACGGCCTGGATCACGTCGGTATACACCACGCTGCGGAAGCCGCCGTAGATGGTATAGGGCACGATGACGGCAGCCGTGATGAGCATGGCCAGGTCGCGGTCGATGTCGAACATGGTGTTGAGCGCCTTCCCTCCCCCGAGGAACTGTGCGCCCACATAGAGAAAGAAGAAAAACACGATGGTGGAGCTGCCCACGATCCTGATCCATCGCCCGGCATCGGCATGCCGGAGCGAGAGGTATTCGGTGAAGGTGGTGGCATTGTATTTTTCCGCCTCGTCGCGGAGGCGCCAGGCCAGCAGGGCCCAGGCGGTGACGATCCCGATCACACAGCCCAGGGCAGTCCAGATCTCTACCAGCCCGGTGGCATAGGCGGCTCCCGGCAAACCCAGCAGGGCCCAGGAGGATTCGCCGGTGGCCCGCTCGGAAAGTGCCGCCACCCATCCCGGCAGGTTACGCCCGGCAATGGCGAAATCGGCATCGTTCCTGACCTTCCTGCCCTGGTACAGGCCCCAGAGGATCAGTATGCTGAAATAAGCGATCATCACGCCCAGCATCAGGGTGGTGTTGTATTCCATGCAGCGAATATAATCATTTGGATAAAAAAATGCTCA
>CAZHYA010000376.1:0-2596 GCA_964536525.1 uncultured Bacteroidales bacterium
AAGAAAGCCTATTTGAGTTTTCGCAATACGATGAAAATATAACCGGGCTAACTTACATGATCTGCAGGGCGTCGATCTGCTCACTCACCCTCATGGTGCCGATCTCCGAGGCGATCCTCGACCCGACCTTGCCGGCAAGGATGAGGCTGATCACCGTCGGTGAGAACTCCAGGATCATCGACTGCCGGGTGGTGAAGCCCACGGTGTAGGCGGGGATAAGGGGCGAATCGATGTTAAATGCCGTCTGCAGTGCAACCACAGCACCCATGAACACCGAGATGATGGCCACGATGCCGAGCGAATCAACGCCAAGGCTCTGGAACTCAACCAGCAGCTGCTTCCAGAAGACCCTCGACTTGTCGGGCCTGCGAAAAACCTGGAGCATCAGCAAAAGATAACTGCCAAAATGCTGCAACATATCGTATCAGATAATTTATGCTAAGTTAATGATTATTTAGTTTCATGGTTTATTCTTGAACCGCTTTGGCCGAATAATGTTAAAATCATCTTCCGATGCGGCGATCATCCGCTGCCTGCATACGTTAATATTTTTTTTATCGTTAGGTTTGCAGTATGAATGCGATCCTTCATAGAACGGGCAGGTTCAGGCATATATTTTTACTGATGCTGGCTTTATGCATGTTGTGTGCTGCATGCTCCACGACGAGGTATGGGCAGAGGAAACCCGGCAAGAACAGAAAATGCGGGGATTGCCCCTCATGGTCGTTTGTAAAACCTCCCTCCGCCGGGCCGGCAACAGTTTATGGAAAAGCATAGGTCGATCCTTCAAAAATATATCCCCGTTGATGCCGTCGACATGGTCTTTGAGATGATCCGGCAATACAAGGTGCACCTTAAGGTTTCACGAAAAAGATCGTCGAAACTTGGCGACTACCGGTCGCCCCATAATGGCAACGGGCACCAGATCACGGTCAACCACGACCTGAACCCTTATGCCTTCCTGATCACCCTGGTCCATGAGTTCGCACACCTGCTTACCTGGGAAAAATACAGGAACAAGGTCAGGGCGCACGGGCCGGAATGGAAGGAAGCCTACAGGCAACTTATGCTGCCCTTCATGGCAGATGGGATTTTCCCGCATGAAATTCATCAGGCGCTGCAAATGTATCTCGAGCGATCATATGCTTCGAGCGGTTCCGACCTTAACCTGGGCAGGGTACTCAGGAGATATGATGAATACCAGGGCATCCTGCTGGAAGACCTTGATGAAGGCAGCCTCTTCCGCCTTGCCAACGGAAGGACATTCAGAAAGGGTGCGCGCATAAGAAAACGATACCGCTGCCACTGTATCGACAATGATCGTATCTATCTGGTCAATCCACTGGCAAAGGTCGAACCGGCCGGATCGCCCGCATAGACGATAATACAATTTCTTTTAATACATTTGTGATACCATTAGTTGAAAACCCGAATTATGAAAGTAAACAAGAATAATTACTGTGTGATCATGGCAGGGGGCATCGGTGCCCGTTTCTGGCCGATGAGCCGCAGTTCGCACCCCAAACAATTTATTGACATCCTTGGCACGGGCGAAACACTGTTGCAGGCTACTTTCAAACGCCTCACCAGGCTTTGCCTACCTGAAAACATCCTGATCGTCACCAACGGAATATACAAGGAAATGGTGATGAGCCAGTTGCCGGGGATCGGTGAAGACCAGGTGCTCTGCGAGCCTATGCGCAGGAATACAGCCCCCTGTATAGCCTACGCCAACTATAAGATCTACAGCAAAAATCCCGATGCCTGCATCGTGGTGGCGCCATCCGACCACATCATCCTCAGGGAAGATGATTTTATAAAGGCGCTTGAGTCATGCCTGCAGGCGGCATCAGAAAACGACTGGCTGCTTACCCTGGGCATCAAGCCTTCGAGGCCCGATACCGGCTACGGTTATATCCAGCACCTCGAAGGCCGGGTATATGAGGGCGATCAGAACATCAGGAAGGTCCGGACATTCACTGAAAAACCCAACCTTGAGCTGGCCGAGAAGTTCCTCGAAAGCGGCGATTTTCTCTGGAATTCAGGCATCTTCGTATGGTCGCTCAGGAGCATCATGAAGTCGTTCAGGGAGAACCTGTCTGAGGTGGATGAATTGTTCGAAAAGGGTATCGGCCGCTACAATACCCCGGAAGAAGAGGAGTTCATCGGCAATACCTACCCCGTTTGCAGAAATATCTCCATCGACTACGGCATCATGGAAAAGGCGGCCAATGTTTATGTGCGTGTATCCGACTTCGGATGGTCGGACCTGGGCACCTGGGGATCACTGCATGAGGTCAGGGAGAAGGATGAGAACCGGAACGCCGTCATCGGCGAAAACGTGATGGTGTACGATACGGAGGACTGCATCATCAACATGCCTTCGAACAAACTGGTGGTGATCAACGGCCTGAAGGATTTTATCGTGGTGGAGGACGAAGGCGCACTGCTGATCTGCCGGAAATCGGACGAACAGCAACTCCGCCAGATCGTGAATGACGTGAAGATCGAAAAGGGCGACAAGTTCGTTTGACTTTTAAATTAACGCTGAGTGATAAGTTTTAAATTAACATTTTGGATATGAAAAGATTACTTT
>CAZHYA010000377.1:0-1479 GCA_964536525.1 uncultured Bacteroidales bacterium
AGCGAAGATCTCGCGATCCTCGATAAAGTCGGGCTGCTCGCGCGTCTCCATACATACGTCGGGGCAGATGAGGATGTAGTTGTCGCATAATTCCTCCACGATGGTCCTGGCCTTGGTGGAGATGACGGTATAGATGCCTCCCACCTTGTTGCAGATCTCCCAGCTGGTCTCGAAAATATAATCGGGTTTTAAGATTTGGTCGCTCATAATATGCTTATTGAAAATTGCTGCAAAAATATGTTAATTCATTTTGGGGCGGAAAAAAGTGTTTAACACGCACCGCCCGTATGCTGCGTGGCCTGCTTCCGATAAGTTACAGGGGTTGTCAACCCAGGGAATACCTGGTCGTTCCGCCGTCGAGCGAATATACCTGTCCGGTGACAAAGGCCGACAGGGGCGACAACAGCCATGCGGCCAGGGTGGCGAAGTCGTCGGGATCCCCGATCTTCCCGGCAGGGACCCCTTCAATGGTCTTCTCTTTAGCTTCTTCGAAGCTGATGCCTTCAAGTTCACTCTTTTTTCTGAACAGCCTGTCGATGGCCGCCGTGTCGTGGTAGCCGGGGCCGATGAGGTTTACGGTGATGCCTTCGCCGGCCACCTCCAGCGCCAGCGTCTTGGCCGCACCGGCCACCGCCATGCGCAGGGCATTGCTCAGCACCAGGTTCTCGATGGGCTGCTTCACCGTGGAGCTCTCGCTGAAGAGGATACGCCCGTAGCCGTTCTCCATGAATCGGGGAAGCAGCTTCTTCACCAGGGCCACCTTCCACCTGAGCAGCAGCCGGTAGGCCTGGTCCCAATCCTCCATGCCGGCTTCCCGGAACGACATGGCGGGCGGACCGCCGGCATTCACAAATACTCCTGAAAGTGGCCGGTCGCCGAGGCAGGCAAGGATGCTTTCCGTGGTGTTGGAGTCCGTGACATCGCCACTGACGGTCTCCACCCTGCCGGGATGGGCGGCAGCAAGTTCAGATAGTTTTTCCTTATTGCGGGCCACCGCGATCACCTGTGCCCCGTTGTCGAGCAACATCCTGGCAACGGCATTGCCAAGGCCGGAACTGGCCCCGGCGACGATGAACAGATGGCCATCGATCTTCAAATCAATCATACTCGTTTCCTTCCTTGAGGCAGCTACTTTTTGAACAGCCGCCTGATCTCCTTTTCCACCTTCTCGGTATACTTTTTTATGTCCGACTTCTTCACTTTCCTGATCTCGTCCTGCAGCTGTTCATATTTCTTGCGGGCACGGACACCAAGATTGGGGAGTATCCTGTCCTTCACCTCATCGCCGGCATCCTGCAACACCAGCAGAAATTCATCTACATCCACCTTTTTGATCAGTTCCCTGATCCTGGCATTCGACATTTTGGCCAGGTCGTCGACGGTCATGTCGCCCACTTTCGAGTCCCTCACCTTCTTCTTTGCCTTACGGCCCAGTTCAGTGGTCTTATCCTTGATTGACTTTCCGAGCTCAGCGGCTTT
>CAZHYA010000377.1:1489-2592 GCA_964536525.1 uncultured Bacteroidales bacterium
ATGAAGTCGGAAAGGATGTTCATGTAGTTGATGAAGGCTTCGTAAGGGGTGCCGTAGGGGTTGAAGTACTTGTGCACATCACCGTCGGAGAACCACTTGGTGCACATATAGTAGAAATGGTCGGAGGTTTGCAGGTAACGCCAGTCGCGGATGATGTCCGGGTCCTTGCAGCGGTCCACCTTATGCTTCAGCGAATATAGCTTGTCGAAGGCTTCGTCCTGCAGCTCGTTGCCCAGCCAGGCGGTGAGGTCGCGTTCTTCGTCGGCCCATGAGATGGGATAGGGCACATGCACCACCGACACCGGCTGCAGCTTCTCTGCAAGCTCCGACGGGGTGTTGAAGGTGTAGTTCGAATGCGAAAACACCCTGGCGGGAAGGGCGCGCATGAATTCGAAGATGCCCGTCTCCGGCCACTGGTGCTCGCCGAAGGTCTCGTAGTCCATGAAGAGGTTCACCACCTCTTCCTTCGGGTCGATCTCGTTGAGCCAGCCCACGAACTTCTCCGTGGTGAGCGGCCATTCGGCCCAGCTCTGCTGGGAGAACCTGAAGGCGATGTCGTCGCTCAGCCTGAAGTTCTTCAGCAGCAGCTTCAGCTTGGGGTTGGCGGCGTTGGCATACATGTAGTTGGGGCTTTTCCAGCCCAGCACATGCTTGGCCCCTTCGGTGAGCATGAGGTTGAAGCCCATTTCGGCCACCATCTCTCCGATGCCGTCGGAATAGATCAGCTCGGTGTTCCTGAAGGTGGTGGGCACCTGCCCGAAATGTTGCTCCACCTTCCGTTTCTGCATGGCCACCTGCTCGAAGAACTCTTCCTTGCTCCTGAGCGCCGCCAGTGCGTGGGCATGGGTCTCAGCGAGAAACTCCACGTTGCCCGTGGCTGCCAGGGCCTTGAAGCTGTCGAGCACGTCCGGTGCATAAGCTTCGAACTGGTCGATGGCCGTCCCGGAGATGGAAAAGCTCACCTTGAAGGCCGAACCATACTCGTTGATGAGGCCGAGCAGCAGGCGGTTCATCGGCAGGTAGCATTTCTCGGCCACCCGGCGCATGATATACCTGTTCTGGTGCTCATCGTAGTAATGATGGTTGGTACCGATGTCGAAAAA
>CAZHYA010000378.1:0-2581 GCA_964536525.1 uncultured Bacteroidales bacterium
GGTGTAGTCCTCCTGGGAGCTGTAGTTGGGGATGACCATGCCGTTGGTCAGCACCAGGCGCGGTCCGCGGGGGTGGGAGGGGAAGAGACCCAGGGGATGGCCGCTGTAGAGGACCAGGGTCTGCTCCTCCGTCATCTCCGCCAGGTATTTCATGGTGAGCAGGTCTTGGGCCCAGTTCTGGAACACCGCCCCGTTGCCACCGTAGGTGATCAGCTCGTGCGGGTGCTGTGCCACCGCCGGGTCGAGGTTGTTCTGTATCATCAGCATGATGGCCGCGGCCTGCTTCGTACGGGCAGGGTACTCGCCGATGGGCCTGGCATGCATGGCATAGCGCGGCCTGAAACGGTACATGTAGATCCTGCCATAAGCCTTCAGCTCCGCTGCAAACTCGGGAGCCAGCACGGCATGGTGCACGGGGTCGAAATAACGAAGGGCATTTTTCAATGCCAGCTTCTTCTCTTCAGGGCTGAGGATGTCCTTGCGCACCGGCGCATGGCTCACATCGTGGTCGTAAACCGCCGGCCCGGGCAGCGTTGCCGGGATGCCGGTCAAAATGCTTTCTTGAAAGTCCGAATGTTTCATCTGGCGGAGAACTTGGAAAAATCATGGATCCGTGAACGGCAAAATTACAACAAATCTTTATCTTTGGCCCTGACCAGACCTCTAATCTCCATGAAAACCTATCCGCTCGAGACCGTCGTTTCCCTTGCCCGCTCCCTCTCGCCCTACTACAGGCAACTTTACCAGGACGTGCCCCCCGAAGGCTGGACGCTGGCCGGCCTGCCCCCTGTCGACCAGCAGTCGTTCTGGCAGCACAACACCGTGCACGGCAACCGCCTGCTCACCGGCGCCATGGCCGACGGCATCATCTTCAAGAGCGGGGGCACCACGGGCATGCCGAAGTTCTCGGTCTATTCGCGGGAGGAATGGGAGACCATGACCGGCACCTTCGGCTACCACCTTGCCGAAGGCGGCCTTGAAAAGGGCGACCGGGTGGCCAACCTCTTCTATGCCGGCGAGCTGTACAGCAGCTTCCTCTTCCTCCACGACAGCCTTCAGCGCTGCCCCGTGGAGGTGATGATCTTCCCCATCTCGGGCGCCGCACCCGTCGACTTCATGGCCCGCGAGCTGAAGGATTTCGGGATCAACACCCTGCTGGGGGTTCCCACGCAGCTCATCAACCTCACCGAACATATCAGGAAGGAGAAGATCAGGGGCCTCGACATCAGGAAGGTGTATTTCGGCGGGGAGAGCATGTACGAGGACCAGCGGGCGCTGATGGAGGAAGTGTTCCCGGGCATCCGGATCTTTTCGGTAGGCTACGCCAGCGTCGACGGCGGACTGCTGGGATACATCGACCGTGGCTGCGGCTTCAACGAGCACCGTGTCTTCGACGGCTACAACATCATCGAGATCGTCGACGAGGCCACCGGCGGGGTGATCAGCGAGACCAACAGGGAAGGCCGCATCCTCACCACCAACCTCTCGCGACTGCTCATGCCCATCATCCGCTACCCTGCGGGCGACCGCGGCATATGGGTCGAGGAAGAGGGCGCCCCCAACAGGAAGTTCAGGATCATGGGCCGTTCCGAGGAGGGGGCGCGCATCGGCGTGGTCACCATGTATGCCGACAACTTCATGCATATCCTCCACCTGCTGAAGCCGGTGTTCCATGCGGCCAACTTCCAGATGGTGATCGACCACCTGGGGAGGCTCGACAGGCTCACCCTGCGCATCGTGGTCGACGACCCGTCAGCCGTAAAGCCCGAATGGGAGGAGCAGCTGTTGGAGACCATCTTCCGCGAGCGGCCCGAGTTCAGGGAGGAGATCGCCATCGGGGGCGTGCACCCCATCACCGTGGAGTGGATAGGCCCCGAAGCGCTCAGCGTCAACCCGCGCACCGGCAAGATCCGGCGCATCATCGATAACAGGTTCAAATAACATTGCATATGCCGAAATTTTCATCACCCGTGGTGCCCGACCCTGCCGCGCTGGCAGCCGTGCAGAAGCTCTGCGACCTCGACGAACCCTACCGCACGGGGAAGGACACGGACGAACTTTTCCTTGAAGCCATGCGCGAGATCATCGGCTGGCATGGCGGGCGCTGCAGCTTTTACCGTGACCTGCTCGACAGGGAAGGCTTTGCACCCGGACAGCTCATGACGATGGACGACCTGCCGCGGATCCCCTTCATCCATGCCAACTTCGTCAAGTCGCACAGCATAAGGTCGATCCCTGAAGAGGATATCGAGATCACCCTCACCTCCTCGGGCACCATGGGGCAGAAGAGCCAGATGTTCTTCGACCGCTGGTCGATCGCCGCCGGCAGGCGGATGGTCGACTACGTGTACGACCACTTCGGATGGTTCGAGCCCGGCAGGGAGACCAACTACCTGGTGAGCAACTACGAGCCGGAGGAGGGGTCTACGCGCGGCACCACCAACACCAGCCGCTACCTCACGAAATATGCCCCTGCGCGAAATGTCAACTACGTGTTGCGGCTCACGGGCAAGGGCACGCACGAGTTCGACCTCTTCGGCAGCATAGAGGTGCTGAAACGCTACGAGGCCGAGGGGCTGCC
>CAZHYA010000379.1:0-1275 GCA_964536525.1 uncultured Bacteroidales bacterium
GATTCGAAACTGATCTCGAAGTTCACGGTCTGCTGGTCCGGCACATCTGCTGCGATCTCCAGTGCGAAGGTGCCGTTTTCCATAACGGTTGCCTGTCCGGGAATGTCGGGCCACTGGTGCATGTCCTTGGTCACCGTGATGTACGGGTCGCTGCCCGTCAATGTGCTGATGGTGCCGAGGGCATCGCCGTTACCGGCATTTTCAACGCTCACATCAAATGTTATGCTTTCCCCAAAAGCTGCAAAACCGTTGTTGTTACCACCGGCATCACCGATGGCAACCTCGTCGAGAATAAGGTACGGACCGCTGGGTGAAGAGATCAGCACCGTCCCGAAAAACGGCTGGCCATTCTGACGGGTCACCACCACATCACCTTCTCCGGCTTCCGTTAAGGGAGGGAACTCCAGTAAGGCTTCCCCGTTCTCGTTGGCCAGGGCAGACCCGATGTATTCGTTATCAAGCGAAAGTGCAACGTAGGCATAAGGTTCGGTCATTACCTCGAAGGAGGTCGACTGCAGGGGCAGCAGGGGCATGTAGTCGGCAGTAGTGGCGGGCGGGTTGGAGAAATACACCATGAGTGAAGGATCGCCCATGTAATTATAGATGTCCCAGTAATACTGTGCCGAGCCGGGGGCGCCTTCCGTTACCGCCAGGTTGCCGGCAAAGATCATTTCATCTCCGCTTACATACCATTCGCCGAATTCCTCACCGTGGTCGTGGAAAGCCCGGTCGTAATAACCGAGCGAGGTCTGGGAATATGGGGGAGGGTTCTGGGAGATGGCCCCCACCCCTACACCGAAATAATAATCCTCGTCCCAGTAAGTGCTGTTCGAAGCTCCTATGTACCCGACAGCACCTTTGTTGGCTGTCCTCACGATGGCTTCGCCGAAACATTCGTTGAGCTGGTATTCGCTCGAAGAGCAGCAATTCCCGACAAGCACGCAGTACATATCCTCGTTCTGAAGGTTCGGGATATCGGAAAGCGTGAACGAAGGGTCGGCCCATCCGCTGGGGCTGCAATGCGCGGTATAGTTACCGAAGGTGACCCCGTTGCTGATATCCTGCCGGATCTGTGCGGCATTGGAACCCGATTGCGGATACAGGTAGGTGTGTGAGATGATCCCGTGATCGAGGTTGAAGTAATTGATCGTCCCGTAATTGATCTGGCCGTTGGCCCAGTCATATCCATGGCCTGCATCCATACCGGCCACCATCACCACCTCGTCGAGGTAGGTGGGATCGGGCATCGTGTATTGCTCGTATTGCAGGGTCTTG
>CAZHYA010000379.1:1285-2563 GCA_964536525.1 uncultured Bacteroidales bacterium
CTCCTGGTGGAAGGGCGCCACTTCGGCCTTGCGCAGTTGCGTGTTGGCGTCACCGGCCGGGGCCATGCTCAGGTCGCCGCCGAAGAGGTCGGCCAGTTCGTCCTCGGTGTAGCGCGACTGCAGCCACTCGGCGAAGTATGGCTGGCGCTGGGAGGGAGGCGGCGCCGAGAACCTTCCGTAGTATATCTCGGGGAACAGGTCGCCGGTATATTCGCAGTAGTTGCGGTCGGTGGCCCCGTTTCCGTTGTTATAGGCAGGGATCTGCTGGATATCGCCCACGAAAAGCACATAGGATGGGGCAGGGTCGTCGACGGTGCCGGCATTGTAAAGGCCCTGCAGGTAGGTCTTGATGGAAGAGAGCGAATTGCCCACTCCAGGCTCGTCGGTATAGGCTTCCACCACCATGAATCCCTTTTGTATCTTCCATTCGATGAATTCCTGCAGCTGGCTTTCGAACATGCGGTCAGATACGATCACGTATTTGACCGGGTAGCGCTTGAAATTTTCGCGGTTGCTCTCAGGCCTGGCATTGGCCAGGAACCTGTTTACCGAACTGAAAGCCGGCGAGGCATAATTTTCTTCCAGTGCCAGGGTTGCAGGGATGTCGGCGTTTACGAAGGAAACGCTGAAGTCGATATGGTGAAAGACCCTCACCACATGCCTCAGCGGATCGTATTGAAAAGGTACGAAGTTGATCCTGGCGATGCGCTTATCACGCAGGATGCCCAGCATATCGACACTCACAAGTTCATGTTTTTCGAACCCGTTCAGGGCATAGGCTGAGGGGTCCATGATAAACTCATGCTCGTCCTGGCTTTTGATCCTCGGTGGCTGGGCGGGATATACGGGTTCAGGGTAACCAACCTTCGCTAGGTCGATATCTTCGTATACGATGCTGTTAAGGGTCACCACGGCCTCTGCTCCAAGGGGTACACTGATCAGCTTACGGTTCGCCGGCATCTCCGGATGCCCGTAAAGGTCGGTATGAACACTTTCGGGCAGCGACAGTCGCGTGAAAAATCCGGCTTCGGTATTTACCTCCACAGCGGTGAAACTGGAAACCGAAAAAGTCCCGGAAAATTCAAAATAGCTGTTTTCTTCAATGCTTAAGCCTGTCGTGCCCTGCTGTCCAACACCGATGATTTCCTGTGCCTGTGTCCCGGCCATTGCCATCATGGCCATGGCGATTACGATAAATCTAAACTTCTTCATCATGATATGATTTGATATGTTGAGATAAGAGGCTGTCTCAAAAGTCTTTGTGAAACTTAGTGTCGC
>CAZHYA010000380.1:0-1707 GCA_964536525.1 uncultured Bacteroidales bacterium
CATGGATACAACTGGACACACAGACAGACCTGCTAATAATACTGATTATAGTAGTTCTGAAATCCATAAGTGGTAAAAAGTGATTCATAATAATCGGGATTGAATGACATACCATACATAGGCTCTTTATCAAATCCTTCAACCATTAATCCCCACCATTTATCGCGATCCCCAAAATTGATGGGGCCATCCATGGCTTCGGCGCCTTTCGATTCAAGCCAGTCTTTACATGCATCAAAGAGCATGAAGGCCGCATCCCTGTCGTCGATGCATTCATAAAACCCCATACCGCCGGTTACCTGGTCGAAATTCTTCGACTTCTTCTCATCGAGGAATGCCGCCACCCTGCCGATCAGGGTGCCTTTGTCATCGATGAGCACCCAGCGAATGGCATCGCCATGTTCGAAAAAAGGATTCTCTTCGCGGCAGAAGATATACTCGATGGTCCTGTCGAGGGGGCAAACCCAGTTTTTATCATCCCTGTAAAGTTTTTTGGGAACATCAAGAAATTGTTTCCTTGTCCTTTTGTCTGTTACTTCGATCAGTTTCATGGCTCCAAAGATAGATATAAATGCTTTTGGGTTTTCAATCGGATTTCTTAAGCATTTGCCGGGAATAGTTGCCGTGCTGTCGATGTTGCCGGCATTTGATTATTTTTGCATCATTGCAGGCTGAACGAACAATAAATCGACCCCAGTATGCATTAAGATATTTATGAAGAAAGTCTATCTTCTGGTTATAAAATCATACCTGGGCCCGCTCATCCTCACATTCTTTGTGTCGGTGTTCATTTTGCTGATGCAATTCCTCTGGAAATACATCGACGACCTGGTTGGGAAAGGCCTTGAGTGGTATATCGTGCTTGAGTTGCTATTTTACGCTTCGTCCACCTTCGTCCCCATGGCCCTCCCCCTGGCCATACTGCTCTCGTCGATCATGACCTTTGGCAACCTAGGCGAGCATTACGAGCTGGTAGCCATGAAATCGTCGGGCATTTCATTATGGAAGATCATGCGCCCGCTCATCATCCTTTCCATCGTCATCAGCGGTATCGCTTTTTATTTTTCAAATAATGTTCTCCCCATTGCCAACCTGAAGTTCAAGTCGCTGCTTTATGACGTCAGGAACCAGAAGCTTGCTTTCGACATCAAGGAAGGGATCTTTTACGATGGCATTGAAGGCTTTGTGATGCGGGTAGGCAAGAAAGAGAACGACGACCGCACCATACGCGATGTGATGATCTACAATCATATGGAAAAGTATGGCAACACCGACCTCACCGTTGCCGATTCGGGCCGTATGGAGTCGACGGCCGACGGCCGGTTCCTGGTCTTCCATCTTTTCAGGGGCTACAATTACCAGGAGAAAACCGACCAGAAAGACTACAGGCAAAACCTGCAATTCCAGAAGACGAGGTTTGAAGAAGAATACCGCCGTTTCGACCTGTCGGGCTTTGCCATGACACGCACCGATGAGAACCTGTTCAAGAACAATTATTCGATGCTGAACCTCAGTCAGCTGAAATATGCCATCGACTCACTGGGCCAACAGTATGGCAGTAAAAAAGACGATTTTTCCAAAAATTTCGACAAACACTACCAGTATCTCTCCACCCTCGACAGTGCCGCCTATGCCGGGCTCACCGACAGCGACAGCCTGCTGTCGCCACTCGAAGGGTTCAGCAGTTCCGAAAAGACCACCATCATC
>CAZHYA010000380.1:1717-2156 GCA_964536525.1 uncultured Bacteroidales bacterium
TGCGCTGAATAAGGCCCGTGGGGTGAAAAGCAATATCGAATGGCATGTGAGCGATTACGAAAGCAAGCGCGAATGGCTTGCCAAGCATATGGTGGCCTGGCACAAAAAGTTCACCCTGTCGTTCGCCTGCCTCGTGCTGTTTTTCATTGGCGCCCCATTGGGTGCCATCATCCGTAAGGGTGGCATCGGGCTGCCCGTGGTGGTATCCGTGCTGTTTTTCGTGTTGTTCCACATCATCACCATTACCGGCGAAAAGTCGGCCATCGCGGGTGCGCTCAGCATTGAGTTTGGCATGTGGATCGCTTCGGTGGTCCTGCTGCCGCTGGGCATCTTCCTCACCATTAAAGCCACTTCCGACAGCCCGCTGCTCGATTTCGACATCTGGAAGCGAAAGACAGGCAGCTTCCTGAAAAGAGTAATCCCCAATATCCGGTGATCA
>CAZHYA010000380.1:2192-2557 GCA_964536525.1 uncultured Bacteroidales bacterium
GTACGGTCCCAGGCACCAGAACTGATCTTTTTCCACGACCGGAAAAATCCGATGAACAGTGCAAGGTTCATGGCGTAGAAGTGTGTGGCCAGCCGCAAGGCCTTGTTGTGGATGTTCGCCTGCTTCAGCAAATGGTCGAGAAGGGGCAGAAGCAACAACAGCACCTGCATCAGGAGCAGGATAAGATAGAATTCGGAGTTTATCGCCAGGATCATGTTCAGGATGAAGGCCGCAAGAATGAAAAAGGGTCCCAGCCACCTCAGCACCTTATGCGAAAGGAAACAAAAGCCTATGTTTTTCCTCAGCAGCAGGTGAGAAAAGGTACGCAGGTTCTGCCAGTTGCCTGTGGCAATCCTCACCTTTCT
>CAZHYA010000381.1:0-2548 GCA_964536525.1 uncultured Bacteroidales bacterium
GGCAAACAAGGCCAGCAGGGTAAGAAACCGGTGAACGAGCAGTTCGCAAGGATGGCGGCCCAGCAGGAAGCCATCAGAAGGCAGATGCAGGAATACCTGGAACAACTCAAATCGATGGGCGAAACCGGCGATGCCGGCCTCAACAAGCTGATGGAGGAGATGGAAAAAACCGAGCTTGATCTTGTGAATAAGAGACTTACGGATGAGACCATGAAACGGCAGGAAGAGATCTATACACGCCTGCTTAAACATGAGAACGCCATGCGTGAAAGAGAGAAGGAAGAACGCCGTGAATCAAGGGAAGCAAAAAACTTTGAATTAAGTAACCCAAATAATTTTTTGGAGTATAAAAGGATACTATCGAAAGAAGTTGAACTACTAAAAACAGTTCCGCCCGATTTAAAACCTTATTATAAACGCAAAGTGAATGAATATTTTTATAACTTTGGGAATTAAATTGCTCTGCCATGGGTAGGAAGGAAACACTAACGCTCGACTCAAAGCCTGAAAATATCAGCTCCATCGAACGATTCGTAGAAGAGATCTGCGATTATTACAACATCAACGACACATATTTCGGAAACATCCTCATCGCCCTCACGGAAGCATTCCGCAACGCCCTTATCCATGGCAATGTGAACGATCCATCACGAAAGATCACCCTGGTCTTCGAATCAAAACCCAAAGGGCTTTCGTTCACCATTACCGACGAAGGCAGTGGCTTTGACCCTGATGCCGTACCCGACCCTGTTGAAACTGAAGTTGAAAGCCAGGCAGGAAGGGGTCTTTTCCTGATCCGCTCACTTTCCGACAAGGTTGTTTTTTCCGAACATGGCAGGAGCATCGAGATGTTTTTCCGCATTTCGGGCATCGGTCACGAGGCCATGAAAAAGCGCCTGACACATTTTAACGAGTATTTCCAGACGAAGAAACAAAAAGTCTGATCCCTTTCCCCGACATGAGTGCCCTCATCCAATTCTTCACCGAAGAAGTTGATTTCAGTGCCGAACATGAACCGCTGCTTCGTGATTGGATCAGCAATGCCATTCATCAGGAGGAGTTGGCAGCCGGGGTGATCAACATTATCTTTTGCAACGACGAATACCTTTCCGAACTCAACCAGCGTTTTCTTGAAAGGGACACCCTTACCGATGTGATCGCTTTCGATTATAGCGAAGGCGAGCGTGAGGTTTCGGGCGATATTTTCATCAGTGTCGATCGCACCCGCGATAATGCCGCAAAATATGGCCAGACGTTCGAGGGTGAAACCCGTCGCGTGATCATCCACGGGCTGCTTCATCTCTGTGGGTACCACGACAAAACTGCTGAAGAAAAGGCTCAGATGACCGCCAAAGAAGATTATTACCTATCTTTGCTGCCATTTTAAAAGGCTGTTTACCCATTGCTTATGGATATTTTCGGACCATACGACCTGATCGTGGTTGGCGCAGGCCATGCTGGCTGTGAAGCTGCTGCTGCTGCATCCCGGCTGGGCTCCTCCGTGCTTCTGGTAACGATGAACATGGCCAACATGGCCCAGATGTCGTGTAATCCTGCCATGGGCGGAATAGCTAAAGGTCAGATTATCAGAGAGATAGATGCCCTTGGTGGTTTGTCGGGCATTGTCACCGATAAAACCATGATCCAGTTCCGCATGCTCAACAAATCGAAGGGACCGGCCATGTGGAGTCCCCGGGCGCAAAGCGACAGGATGCTGTTTTCGATGGAATGGCGGAACCAGCTTGAGCAGATCAGCAAACTGGATTTTCTTCAGGACATGGTCAGCTCGCTGATCATCAACGACCGAAAGGTAATGGGGGTTCGCACAGCCATGGGGCATACCATCACTTCCCGTGCCGTTATCCTCACCAATGGCACCTTTCTCAACGGGGTGATCCATATCGGTGAGAAAAAGATCAGCGGGGGCCGGATGGGAGAGATTGCATCGAAGGGCATTACCGAACACCTGGTTGAACTGGGTTTCGAAGCATCCAGGATGAAGACCGGCACGCCCGTGAGGATCGATGGACGGACCATTGATTTTTCCATGCTGGATGAACAGCCCGGCGACGAGGTGCCCGGCAGGTTTTCGTTCACCGAAACTCCCCGCCTTGAAAAGCAAAGAAGTTGTTACCTGGCATACACCAACAGCGAAGTCCATTCGATCCTGCGAACCGGTTTCGACCGTTCGCCCATGTTCATGGGAAGGATCGAAGGCATCGGCCCCCGTTATTGTCCGTCGATCGAAGACAAGATCGATCGTTTTGCAGGTAAGGATCAGCACCAGCTCTTTGTTGAACCTGAAGGCTGGGATACCGTTGAATATTACCTCAACGGATTTTCTTCCTCCCTTCCGGAAGAAGTGCAGTTTGCCGCCCTGAGAAAGATCCCCGGTTTTGAGCGCGCGAAGATCTTCCGCCCGGGCTATGCCATCGAATATGATTACTATCCGCCCACGCAACTGGGGTACACGGGGGCGCGTTGAAGGCACAGGGCCACGACGCCAACATGCTGGATGTGGGCCGGCTCGAATTCGGCACGACCTATT
>CAZHYA010000382.1:0-2513 GCA_964536525.1 uncultured Bacteroidales bacterium
GCCCGAAGGACCGGTCACCTGCATGGTCTTCACCCCCGATGGAAAGCATATCGCCACTCCCGTCGTGAACAAGACATTCGGAGAGGGAGAAGGATTTTACTGGGACGGGCACAGCTTCAGTGGCCTGCCCTGCCCCGCGGGTATTTATTTTTTGCAGATCAGCGCGGGTCATGCAATGCTGACCAGGAAGGTGATCCTGGCAGGCCATTGATGGCAGCGCTTGTTTCATTGAAAAGATTAAATTTGCCGGACAATAATATTATTTCTTATGACTGAGATCATCGAAGCCGCCAACCAATGGAAAGAAGCATTGAGCTCGGGCAATGAAGCCAACGTGACCAGGCTCTACCATAAGGATGCCGTCCTCTGGGGTACGCTCTCACCCGTGATCAGGAACAGAACGGACCTGATCAATGAATATTTTGTAAAATTTGCCACCATGGAAGGGATACGCGTGGAATTTGGCGAATCCGTCATCCGCCGTTACGGCGACATGGCCGTCAACACCGGATACTACACTTTCAGCTGGAAAGAGAACGGGAAAAAGATCACGGTCCCGGCGCGCTATACTTTCGTTTATATCCTTGAAGAGGGCTGGAAGATCGTCGACCATCACTCCTCCGTGATCCCCGAACAACCTTTCGACCTTCGAAAATACACTGAAGAATAATCCGGGGGCTAAACAACACCTATGCAGGTTCGTAAAAAATATCTTTTTGCCCTGATCATGGCCCTCATGGTGGTCCCCCCGCTGATGAAGGAACTCAGCGCCGCCTTCGGATTCAGCATATCGCCCCTAAAAGGATACATCAGGTACGCCGAAAAACCTGAATTTACGCTAAATGCGTGGTTTGATGGTTCCTTCCAGGAGGGATACGACAAATACCTCGAAGATCATATCGGTCTCCGCAACGTCTTTGTGAGGATCCATAACCAGATCGACTTCTCGCTGTTCAATATCGGCCACGGTGCAGGGATCGTCATCGGCAAGGATCATTACCTTTACGAAACCAATTATATCCTTGCATACACCGGCAAGGATTTCCTGGGCGAGGAATTTATCCGGGAGAAATGCCGCAAAATACGATCAGTGCAGGATAGCCTTGCAAAATACAACACCCATCTCTTTGTGGTGATCCCCCCCGGCAAAGCCAGCTTCTTCCCTGAATTCATCCCCGATGGATACCTGGAAGACGGCATTGGCACAACCAACAACGAGGTTTATCTCCAGTGCTTCAGGGACAAAGGGGTCAATCATCTTGACTTTAATGGCTGGTTCACCGGCATGCGCGACACCTCCCGCCTGCCCCTGTACCACAAGTGCGGCATCCACTGGAACATTTACGGCGCATACCTGGCCCTGGACTCATTGATCAGGTACATCGAAGATGCAAAAAGCTTCGACATGGTTGACATGGACATTGCCGGAATCGAGATGTCGAAGAAGCCCCGTTACACCGATTACGACATCGGCGACGCCCTCAACCTGGTGTTCAGGATACCGGGCAGGGACATGCCCTACCCCATCGGCTTCAGCTATGACACCACCGGCAAGGAAAAGCCCAACCTGATGGTGATCGCCGACAGCTATTACTGGACGATCTACAATCTTCCCGACAGCAGGCTCCTCTGGGATGAACAGGATTTCAGGTACTACAACCAGGTATCGTACACACCAGGACAGAAGGAAGTAAGCCCGGCGGTGCTGACCATTGAAGAACTGGCAAAATTCGATGTCATCATGCTGATATACACGGAGGCGAACATGCCGAAATTTGCCGATGATTTCATTGAAGATGCCTGGCTTACCTTCAATTACGGGAAAGAGATCGACTCGCTGACGACAAAGATCATCAACTCGCCCGATTGGATCAACGACATACAGCGTAAGGCCGATGAGAAGGGGATCAGCCGCGACGACATGCTGCGGCTGGATGCCATATGGCTCCTGAAACACGAAATGGAAAAGCAACAACAAACAAACAAGGAAAATGGTATTTAGCAGCAGTTTATTCTTATTGTACTTTTTCCCGGTCTTTCTGATCGTGTACTACCTCCTGCCCAGGGTAGCCAAAAACCCCTTTGCGCTGCTGGCCAGCATTTTCTTCTATGCATGGGGTGCTCCTACCTTCGTATTCATCGTGCTGGGATCCATCCTGCTCGATTTCTACCTCGTTAAGATGATGTCGGGTTCGGACGGGAGCCGGAAACGCGGTCTGCTTGCCGCCTCACTGGTATTGAATGTGGTCCTGCTTCTGTATTTCAAATAGGCAAACTTCTTTGTCGACAATGCCTATGCGGTGCTCAGTCATCTGGGATATTGAAGCGTGCACTGGTTCAGTGTGGCCCCGCCCATCGGCATCTCCTTTTTCACCTTCCAGAAGATCACATATACGGTGGATGTATTCAGAAAGGTGCACCGTCCGCTGAACCTCGTCACCGACTATGCCTTATACATCCTCATGTTCCCGCAGCTCATCGCAGGCCCTATCGTAAGATACAATGAGATCGCC
>CAZHYA010000383.1:0-968 GCA_964536525.1 uncultured Bacteroidales bacterium
TCATTTTCCCCAGTTCTCCCTGTCGAGGCTGCGGTAGTTGATGGCTTCGGCGAGGTGTTCGGTCATGATCTTTTCCTTTCCATCCAGGTCGGCGATGGTGCGGGCCACTTTCAGGATGCGGTCGTAGGCCCGTGCCGAGAGGTTGAGTTTTTCCATGGCGCTTTTGAGCAATACCCGTCCGTGGTTGCCGGGGTCGCTGTGGATCTTCAGGAGGCGGGTGGGCATCTGTGCATTGCAGTATACGGCCTCCTCATCCCTGTATCGTTCTTCCTGCAACTGCCTGGCCTTGATCACCCGGTTCCTCACGATCTCGCTTTTTTCGCCTGCCTGCATCTCCGATAATTCGGAAAAGGGCACGGGCACCACCTCGATGTGGATATCGATACGGTCCATCAGTGGTCCCGACACCTTATTCAGGTATTTCTGCACATGCCCCGGCGGGCAGCTGCACTCCTGTGTCGGATGGTTATAGTAGCCGCAGGGACAGGGGTGCATGGCTGCCACGAGCATGAACCCGGCGGGAAAGTCGACGGTTTGTTTTGCCCTGGAGATGGTCACCATCCGCTCTTCCATAGGCTGCCGCATCACCTCCAGCACGGTGCGCTTGAATTCGGGCAGCTCGTCGAGGAAGAGCACCCCGTTGTGGGCCAGCGAGATCTCGCCCGGCTGCGGGAAGGTGCCCCCGCCGACAAGTCCTGCATCGCTGATGGTATGGTGTGGCGACCTGAATGGCCGCACGGAGATGAGCGAGGCCCTGGCCTTCATCCTGCCCGCCACCGAATGGATCTTGGTGGTTTCGAGGGCTTCGTGAAGGTTAAGCGGCGGCAGTATCGAAGGCAGCCGCTTGGCCAGCATGGTCTTGCCTGAGCCGGGAGGACCGATGAGGATCACATTATGGCCTCCGGCTGCGGCGATCTCCAGCGCACGCTTGATGTTCTGCTGCCCCTTCACATCCGAAAAGTCAAACT
>CAZHYA010000383.1:1043-2498 GCA_964536525.1 uncultured Bacteroidales bacterium
GCTGCCGCTCACGATGGCAGCTTCGCGGGCATTCTGACGGGGGAGGATGAAGCCCTTGAAGCCTTTTCTCTTTGCTTCGATGGCGATTGGCAGGGCCCCCTTGATGGGCTGAAGCCCTCCGTCGAGCGAAACCTCTCCCATGATCACATAGTCGCCGGTCCTTGTGGGCTCTACCTGCCCCGAAGCCGCCAGGATGCCGATGGCCAGCGTGAGGTCGTAGGAAGACCCCTCCTTCCTGATGTCGGCCGGCGACATGTTGATCACGATCTTCTTGCCGGGGATCTTATGACCCACATATTTCAGCGCAGCCTCGATGCGCTGGTGGCTCTCCTTCACGGCGCTGTCGGGCAGGCCCACCAGAAAGAAATTCACCCCCTGGTCGACGATCACCTCAACGGTGATGATCATGGCGTTGATGCCAATCAAAGTGCTTCCGAATGTTTTAACAAGCATGGCAATACATTATTCCTATACTTATTAATACCGGAATCGGGAAAATGTCACACCCTTGAAATTTTGAGTTTTGAGTGTTAAGTGTTGAGTTATTTGACAGTGAGAGAGTTGTGGGTTAATAATTATTCATTTTCCCTGCACCCTGTACCCTGCACCCTGTACCCTGCATCCTGTACCCGATCACGGGTTGTAGCCCGAGTTGTCGAGGATCTCCCGGGGAGGGAGTTCTTCCATAAGCTGCGGGATGCCGGCTTCGGGGTTATTTTTCATGTAATTCCTCACGATCTGCCAGCCGACCCACCATCCCGTACGGGCCGGTGAGCCCTTCGGAAAATAGGAGGTGAACGGCCCGTCGATGATCAGCTTGTGCGTCTTCTCAAAGTCGGATGAAAAAAGCAACTCGTTCTCGATGAGGAAAGCCCAGAGGTTGGCTTCATTGTCGATGCACCAGTCGAGTTGCCGCTTGGTATAGGCGATCCTGATGGTGTCGTCGACATCCGGCAGCATGGCCTCCAAAAAATACAGCAGCTTACCCTGCTCGATCATCTTGTCAAGCAGCACGCTGCCGGAAGCCTGCCCCTTCATGCTGTGGCGCCCAACCTCCAGCATGACATCCCTCGTGAGGTATGCCGGGGTGGCCCTCAGGCTGCGGTACCGTGGGATCCTGGCCATGGCATAGGGCCTGAAGTCCCTGCCCAGGTACATGTCGATGGCAATGATCATGATGCCGTCGTGCAGTTGCACGGGATATTCGAAATCAAGGCCCGAGACATAAGTAAATATTTCGGGAATTTCGGCACCGGGATAATAATAGCGGTAATGCCGGAAGGCATCGTCGAGTTGTTCCGCAACGGCCCCGATATCGGGGAATACCGAATCGCAGGCGGCTGCGATCTCCCTCAGGAAAGGGTCGGTAATGAAGTCGTGGATCTGAATGTAGCTGAGGGTTACTGCAATTGAAACAGCTCTGAAGAATAGAATATCCATTATTGAAGGCCCACC
>CAZHYA010000384.1:0-2498 GCA_964536525.1 uncultured Bacteroidales bacterium
GCCGATATCCTCGGCCACGTACATATCCCACTGCGTGGTAGGAAAGCCCTTGGGAGGCATATCCAGGGCGGTATAGCAGCAGATGGGCTCTTCCGAGATGAGGATGCCGCCGGCATGGATGCTCCGCAGGTTGGGGAAGCCGGCCATCATCCCTGCCAGCGAATGGATCTTCCCGGTGATGTGGTCCCTGCCTTCAGGGTCGTCGGGATGGTGCACCAGGCGGTCGATCTCTGCCTTGGGGAGGCCGTACACCTTGCCCAGTTCCCGGTATATCGAACGCCCCCTGAAGGTCGACATGGCCCCGAGCAGGGCCGTATGCTTCCGGCCGTAGCGCTTGAAGACATAGTCCTGCACCTCGTCTCTTTCCCGCCACGAATAGTCGATGTCGAAGTCGGGCGGCGTGCTCCTGCGCGGGTTGATGAAACGCTCAAAGTAAAGGTTGAGGTCGATGGGGTCAACATCTGTGATCTTCAGACAATAAGCCACCACGCTGTTGGCTCCGCTGCCACGGCCCACGTGGTAGAATCCCCGCGACATGGAATAGCGGATGATGTCCCAGGTGATGAGAAAATAGGCCGCAAAGCCCAGGCGGATGATCAGGTCAAGTTCATGGAGCACCCTTTCTTTTGCCACTTTGTTGTTTTTGCCGTATCGGTACTCCAGCCCGTCCATGGCCAGCTTCTCGAGCAGCACCTTGTCGTCGTAGAGGCTGCCGGTAAAGGTCTTCCTGTTCTTGATCGACCGGAAGTCGAACCCGATATGGCAGTCGGCCATCATCCTTTCCGTGTTACGGAGGATGTCGGGATAGTATTCGAAGGCTTTGAGTATCTCGTCCTGCTCCAGGAACAGCTCGTCGGGCCGGGCCATGAGCAAGGGGTCGAGCTTGGAAAGCAGGGTGTTACGGGCGATGGCCCGCAGGTGGCGGTGCAGCTCGTAACCCCGGCTGCCGGCAAAGCTTACCGGCTGACGCACCACCAGCTTCGACTGCCTGTGCCTGAAGGGGGAGGAGAGGAGCCGGCCGGAGTCGGAGGGGCGTATGCCGATATATTCATTGTCGGCAAGCCTGTCGGGGGGCAGGCCCTCGAAGGGATATACCACATAGCAGTTCGGCAATACGGGTGCACTGGCGGGAAGGGCTTTCTTGTTCAGCAGGTGCTCCGACAGGAACTCGTTCAGCTCCCTGAAGCCTTCGTTGTTGCGCGCAATGCCGGTGTACAGCACCCGGTCACCCTCCCTGAATTCGATCCCGGCCACCGACTGTATGCCTTCCTTTTCGCAGGCTTTCACGAAGTCGATCACCCCCGTGGAGTTGTTGATGTCGGCGATGCCCAGCATCTCAAGGCCCTTGCTTTTGGCCAGCTTCACCAGCTCCTCCGGCAGCAGGGTGCCGTAGCGGAGACTATTGTATGTGTGGCAGTTGTAGTACAATTTTGAGTTTTAGTTTTGAATTTTTAGTTTTGAATTTTTCTTACCACTAAGGATACATGAAGTACAGCATGAAGTAAATTCCTTAGTGCACCTTAGTGAAATCCTTGGTGTATCCTTGGTGGTTCAAACAATTCTTCAATCTTCATTACCAATCTCCAATAATCACTAATCAATAGGATCTCATCATTCAATCAGTCCCTTCACAGCCCCACCGCCCTTCTCACCGCCGTTTTCCCGTACCTGAGCCGTATCCTGTCCATGGCATTGTACAGGCTCACCATCTCCGGGGTGTCCTCGAACATGTCGAGCTGCTGCACCCCGCTCACCAGGTGGCTGAACCTGACCCCCACCAGGCGGATGAGCATCCTCCGCTGATAGAGCCTTTCAAACAGTTCTATCCCTGCCGGGATGAGCACATGGTCGAAGGCGGTGTAAGGGATGCGCTTCTGCAGGCTGTGGGTGTCGAAGTTCGCGTAGCGGATCTTCACCGTGATGCAGGAGGTGAGCTTCTGCTGCTTCCTGAGTTCGAAGGCCAGCCTTTCCACCTTGGCGCTGATCAGCTCCTTCATCCTGGCCACGTCGATGGTGTCGTTCTCGAAGGTGGTTTCCGAGCTGATCGACTTCCGTTCGGAATAGGGCTCCACCGGGTTGTTGTCGATGCCGTTGGCCTTCTTCCACAGCAGGATGCCGTTCTTGCCCATCAGCCGGTCCATCATCTCAGGGGGGATCTGGCTCAGGGTGGCGATGTTGGCCACGCCCATGGAGCGCAGCAGCGCATAGGCTTTTTTGCCTACCATGGGGATCTTGCGTATCGAGAGGGGAGCCAGGAAGGGTTTTACCTCAGGCTGCAGCACCTGCAGCAGCCCGTTGGGCTTGGCCTCGCCGGTGGCGATCTTCGACACGGTCTTGTTCACCGAGAGGCCGAAAGATACCGGCAAGCCCGTCTCCCTGCTGCCACGCTGCCTCAGCTCCCCGGAGCACTTCAGCGCACCGCAGAAGGGGACCATGAGCGCGACGACGACAGCGTGCGCGTCGACGACCACTACGGCCGCCACTGAACCCGCTGCTCC
>CAZHYA010000385.1:0-2470 GCA_964536525.1 uncultured Bacteroidales bacterium
CACCCACGGCGTTGTATGCGGGGTCGTGCTTGTGCTTACCGTAGTCGAAAAGCAACGAAAACATGATGCCACAGACATATAAAAGGAGAAAATACAGCAAGGCAATGCCTCCGAAGTGGTAATCATAGAGCTGCAGCACGATCCTGCCAAACGACCAGAGCACAAACATGTTGATGGCCAGGTGCATCCATCCAGCATGCACCAGCCCGTATGTGAAAAACCTCCATCCCTGGCGCCGTTCCCTGATATCCCAGGCATTGAACTGCAGCTTGCTTAGCAGGTCCGGGTTATTGAAAGCCATGATGGAGACCAGTATGGTGATGATGATGATGGCAATGACCATGGCTTATCTCCCCGTTTTCACCTCACCGGCAGCATAATCAAATTCGGAGCCGAACATGCTGTGTGGCACGATGAATACCAGCAGGGTGATGAGGGCTGCAAAGACGGGCCAGAACCGGTTTCCGGGATTCCTTCGCAGCACAAAAAAAGCGATCAGCCACACGATGAAGGCCACAAGCGTCTTGTTGTCGGTGAGGTCGTGGCCGATCGGCCAGCCTGTCCAGTAGGCCCCGAAGGCATACTTCTGCATGATGGGTCCCATGATCAGTCCTCCGACCAGCATGGAAATGAGGGTCAGGATGGTATAGATCATCACCTGCTTCCCCCTTCTCAAGGCTTCTACGGCCGCCATGGTGGAGAAAAGCAGGGCGACAAAGATCAACAGCACATGCGGGAACGGGATCCATCCGGGTATCCAGTCTTTGAACCTGATCACCACCGGCTCCTCGGTGAGGCTGTATGATTCACTGCCCTTGCTCAGCGAAACAAGGTAAAGCAACTTGCCGGCAGCAGGCTGCACAGGCAGGGTGGCCACAAGTTCATCCTCCTCGCGCAGCATCTGCAATGAGGTCCATTCATCGGCGGTGCCCAGGCGCTTGTACCTGCAGATCCCTGTGATGGACGGGTCCTCTGCCGCAATGGCGATCCTCGCTCCACGACGGTCGGCAGCTTCCTTTTCATTTTCCCATGTCCTGAGGAGTTTGTATTCGATCTTCTGGTTCCCGATCTCGATGTTTCCCCGCTTGGGATAGGTGGGGCCCGTGAGGCGCTGGTAGATCAAAACAGTCCCGGTGAGAAGTATGGCAAATATCCATATAAGTATGTTGGTCAGTATTTTCATATGGGGTGTGGCTTTTTGTTTTGTTAAATGTTAAACCCTTAAAGTATTGTTTTGTTTAATGTTTGCTTCGATTTTCCAGGGCGTCGTAAAGCACCTGGTGCAGGTTTGTCCGGATATCGTATTCCATGAGCCTGGTGTTGCCTGCATCGGGATGAACCCTGTTCGACAGGAAGATAAATATCAATCCGTTGGCGGGGTCGGCCCATGCGTAGGTGCCGGTAAATCCCGAATGCCCGTAGCTGGAATGCGATGCCGAACGGCAGGTGGGCCCGTCTTCGTGATATTCCAGCAGGGGCTTGTCGAAGCCTATGCCACGCCGGTTTTCGCTCAGCGGGAACTGTGTGCTGGTGAACTCCTCAATGACGTTACGATCGAGGTATCTCTTCCCGCCATATACGCCTCCGTCGAGGAAAAGCTGCATGATCACCGCCATATCAAAGGCATTGGAGAAGAGCCCTGCATGCCCTGAGACACCCCCGAGCATGGCCGCACCCTGGTCGTGCACATCGCCACGCAGGAGCTGCTTTCTGAACACCTTGTCGTCTTCGGTAGGGGTGATGACGTCGCTGCCGAACCTTTGCAGGGGATGGAAACCCATGGTGGGAAGGCCCAGCGGCCTATAGTACATTTCTTCGGTATATTTTTCGAAAGACCTGTTGCTGATCATCTCCATGGCTTCCTTCACCAGGTAAAAGCCGAGGTCGCTGTATACATACCTGCTGTCGGGCCTTAAGGCCGAAAACCTGATGCTGTCGAGAATAACATGATAATAGTCCCTGCTGATGTACATCCTTTCCGCTACGCGGATGTTATGGTCTTCACTGAGCATCTCGCTGTATACCGGAAAGCCCTGCACCTGCTCCCCAATGGTATACCTGTAATATGGTATCCATGCGCGGAACCTCGACTGGTGGGCCATCATCTCCCTGATGATGACATGTTCCTTGTCGGTGTTTTTCAGGTAGGGGAGGTATGACGACAGTCGCTGGTCGATGTCGATCTCGTTATGGCCATACATGCCGGCCATGGCCAGCGTGGTGGCAGCCACTTTTGTGAGTGAGGCCAGGTCGTAGAGGTCGGTGAGCCTGACGGCCTGCCGGCAGTCGTAGGTGTGATGCCCGAAAGCTTTATGGTAGAAGATCTTCCCGTCCTTGGCCGCCAGCACCTGGCAGCCCGGGTATGCCTTCAGCCTGATGCCTGACAGCGCGATGGAGTCGATCTTGTCGATATATTCCTGCCCTATGCCCAAAAGGGCCGGCCCGGCGAAGCCAAGCCTGCCGGCCTCTG